>NZ_JAWPON010000019.1:0-109406 GCF_033344315.1 Vibrio sp. 2132-1
ACCACCTCCGCAGCCATTTATTGGTGTGGTCTACAGAGGATTATGTCTTTTTAGAGGGGAAAATCCCTAGAACCCCTTAATGGAAAAATGCGACAGTTTCTATTTAGAATACCTACCAGCTAAAACAGATCCGAGTTACAAGAAGAAGATCATAGAAGTTCAACAGCTAAAGCCAGAGTGGATTGAACAAACCTACCAGAAATTAACTTGGTTACGATCTGACTATGGACTTCCTGATTATCCACCACTGGAAGACTTATCCAATGGTCAATTGACTTCAGTAAGCAACTGATTTCAAACCTAACAGCACAAGGCAACTTTAAATGTTGCCTTTTTTTTATCTATATTCAAGTAATATTCCCTTACGCAGTCTAGCAGACTATGTAGAACCATGGGTTATTATGTGGGTTTTACTTTAGTAGCTCGCTTTGTTTTCGTTAAGCTAATCTTCGAATAATTCATATAAACTCAACAAACAAATAACACTGTATAAATAGACATGATTATAAAGTGTAGTATAATTTGAGTTATATTACACTTTTTGGCCGTTAAGGTTAGCGTTACAGGTGACAGCGTAACACTTTATTTTTGGAGGTGAACGTGGAGATTACTAAGCAAAATTTACCAATTCCTGCATCCGGATTAGAAAAGATTAAGGCATTAGAACTAGGCAATAACAAAGAAAAAGAAAATCTTTCACGATTTAAAATCCCTTTGCCTGAACTTGACGGTGCAATTGATCCTGATCACCCAAACCTAAAGACAATACTAGATAACATGGCCATATTCGAGGCTACACGTGGTGGTTTTTCGAAGGCAACACAAAAAAACATGTTTTCCGCTGTTCGCTCTTGGATAAGATTTACTGAGTATATTGAATTAGCCTACGCATTTCCTATACATCCAAGAATGTTTTACTACTGGATACTACACCTAAAAAATGAACAGAAAGTGTCTTATGCGACTCTAATGAGCCGAAAGAACCTCATAGCCATATTTTTGAATCAACTAGGATTCGCCAACGTAACTGAAGACAAGCTTATAAAAGACTTTTTCAGGGGTGTAAAAAAGGATATGGCAGAATCTGATTTATCAAAGGTAGAGCAAAAAGTTGCTTCACCATTCAGAGCAAGCGATTTGAACAGACAGATCGAAATAGTTGGGACACTTGAACAAGCTGGGCCAAAGCTTTTCAAAGACCTAGCATACATGACCATTGCATACTCTACTGCTCTTCGAGAAGAAGAGATCTTTACTTTAAAACGTAAAAACGTCATCATTTCTGGTGACACTGTCACTATAGTGAGGACAAAATCTAAGACATCTGCAGCGCCACCCAAAAAGTCTATCATTGGCAGGTATGCAGGGATCGTGAAGAAATATATTGAACTTGTAGAAAAAGGAGTTGAGCTTTACAACCATGTAACCCCTTCAAGTCCAGTCGAAGATCAGGAATATTATATTTTTGGTTGGATTCTGAAAAATGGACAGCTTAAGGACCCATTAAAACCTATGAATGGTGTATCCGTACTTAGATTGTTCCGTAAAGCATATGAACGACAAAGTGTATTTAAAGGTCGTTGTTGGTCAGGGCATTCGGGACGTTGTGGAGCGGTAGTTGATGGGCATGTCGTTCATAAGATGAATGCAGTCGACCTTATGTCTATTGGTGATTGGACAAATATGGGTACTGTTAAAAGATATCTGAGAGCTACCGGTCACCTAGAAGCTTCAAATATCGAACTACAAAAACACTAAATCAAAGCTATCTGACGCAGAATTCGTTCTTGGTCCAAATCTGGAAACGCAGTAGCGAAGTAGTGTTTAGTAGCCACTTCTAATTGGGCCATAAACTTTATCTTTTGGGCGATGTTTCCTGTAAGGCTTATTGTTTTACCGGAGATGATTGTGCTTACATAAATCGAGCTCTCTTTAAATCCTATAGACAATGGCCCAGTTTGTTGTTGGTGAAACTTTAACTTGAAATCAAGGCATTTAAGGTTTTGAAGAAATAGGGAATAAGCTTGAATAAGTTCAGTGTGAGAAAAGGCAACTGAGATTTTGTTGTTCCAATCACTTGAGCGACCGTTATGTTCTGGGCAAATGTCTACAACAATTGAAATTAGGTTGTTAGCTATGTTTCCTAATCGAATCACCGCTGCACAATTTAATGACTTGTTATAGAGATTAATTTGACTATTTGGGTGGAAGTAAGCGTTTGATTTTGTGGCAGAAGGTTGCACTGATTGTGACTTGCCGCCAACTTCAGATAGACGAACGTCCTGCTTTTGTTGATTAAAGGCGTTCAAACAGACATCATTGCTTGGCAAAGTTGTACTTTGTGGGCTTAGGTGTTTATCGTGTACATTAACAATTCGATCTGAGGTTTTTTCTGATACTACATCCTGATGATTCAGATCATCTGTTATGTCAGAAAACTCGTTGTCTGGTTGAAATTCCCATGAATTTACACTCATATCGCCCCCAAAGTAGTACGTTAGTTGTCAAAAAAATGGCAAATACCCTTGTTTATGTATATCTTATATTGATACATAAGCAAGATTTATAAAGACTGGACTGGTTCCTGGTGAAGCAAAGAGGAGTTACCTTTGCCATCAATAGAACCGATGGGCACAAGCTTAAAACAAAAAATATATGAACCCAATCTCTCTAAAGACATTACCAAATTTTACAAGCTATGTGCTTTCTATTTCAGAGTACTTGCTCTTAAATGTTCTTGAAAACGACAAGAAAATCATAAAGAAAATTCAAAGCGGTGATGAGCTACCTCTACCTGAAATTAAAAACTCTTTAGATCAACGATTTGAAGATCTAAAGTTAGAAATATTTGACTATGAAATCCTTAAGTCAATCGCTATGAATTATCCTCATGACCACTACGCTGAAAAAATCGTGTCTTGTAACTATGACTATCATATGACAATGACCTGGTTCAAGAAGGCTATTCTTCAGTCATCTGTTAGACCACTTGCCTTTGCACAGCTTGAGTTAGGCTAAAAAATGGATTTAGAAAAACTCAAAGTGTCAGTTGAAAAGTTCTCAAGTCAGAACTTTCAAAAACAACAAGATATTCTCCAACTACAAAATAGAATGATCGGCACCATTCTACAAATCAGACTAAGTGCAATACCACCAGCTCGAAGAAGTGAATTCGATAATACCAGTTTTACAAATTTGCCAAGTTTGCTAACAAAATGGCAAGTTAATCCAAATGCTGTACAAGATATCAATTTCTTTCTGAATGAATTTGAGACAAAGTTTGGCAGGAGATTTGACCATATTAGCTTGAAGAGTGTTGAGAAAGCTAATGTACTTGAACCTAGTCAACAAACAATAAATCAGAGGCTAGAATCTTGTATAACTGGACCAGTAAATGAAAAGGACGCCATTGGTATCAAACAACAGCGTCCTGATAATGACTTCGACTTTTCTCGCTAGTAGAGCCCTTCCATAAATGCCTCATCATCAAGACATGCTCTTTCAATTTCCAAGAACTCTTCCATTTTACGTAAGTAATAGGACTGCTCTTCGAAAGTGATTTCATCAAACAAAAATTGATATCCGCTCATAGGTGTAGATGAAACTATTTTAGAGAGAAAGTGCTTTGACTGTTTAGTAAAGCCAGGAGAAACAATAAGCGCCGAAACATTGTTGGCTCTAATTGTTAGAAGTTGAGTTTGGCTAATAATTTCATGTTCTGCGTCTAGCCAACCTCGAGCTACCTTTAACTTTTTCTCTAAAAGCCTAGCGCTACGGTCTGAAACATAGCTTTCTTTTGAATTAAGCCTAACGTCACGATGATTAATACCTAACCGTGAAACTAATTCAAGATTAGCCTCACGATTGATTAAATATGCCGCACCACCTTCATTCTGTTTTGTAGCGAATATGTCGGAGAACAGTTCGCTGTAATGATTCTTATCCATAAATACTTTCTTATTTTTGAGAATAGACGCAAATAATCATGTGACTTGTATCTAAACATTAACTGCCGTTATGTCTAATTTTTACCCATGAAGAGTGAAACTTAAATAAATTTTCATCATTTGTTGCATATGTGTGAGCTATATCCCTATTTGTAGGTCGCATTACGCAAATATTTCTACAATTTGTTGAGTAATTAGTCTATTGAACCGATATCACTTCTGAGACTAGCAAATTGAAACTAACATTTGACTCAATAATAAGCCTATGCTAGCAGCTTTTGCTATTGTATTTTAGACAAAAATGGCATAGATTTATGCTATTATTTGCTATTAGACATCTTATTGTGTTCGAACTAATTAAAGAAAAAATATTGGGTTTGGCTTCCATACTCATCACTTCTTTCGCTGCTACATATTATTTGTCCGCGAGTTATACATTCGGTGTTTTCACGAGTGCCTTATTTGGCATCGCATATTTGTACTTTATGCAACGGCAACAACAACAATCGGTTAGAAGAAAGGAAGCACAAGCGAAGATACGTGGGTTTGGTTATACAAACTCAATTTCCTCTCAGATGGAAAGACCCTCTAATGCGAGTAGATCTCAAAGTTCTCCGACTCTGAATGAACAAAACCCATTTAACTTCTCTGAAGAAGAAGTTCAGGCTTTCAAATTATTAGGGCTACCTATTACGTCCCTCAATATTTCTGAAATCAAGAAAGCCTTCCATCAAAAAGTTAGGTATTACCACCCAGACATTAACCAAAACATCAGTACGGATGAATCAATCATCACTGTTTCAAATCTGAATACAGCTAAAACACTTTGCATCAATGCAACGAAGAGGAAACAAAATGAACGTCTTTAAGCTTTCTAGCATAGCATTCGCTTCTACTCTACTTCTTGGGTGCGCAACTAATGAAGTCAAAGATTTAAGGCACTTAGAAAAGAGCCCTGAAGAAAGGGCTTTTGGCGATCTTGAGCCATATGCAGTTGAAATGCTTGACGAGCTCCGATTGTTAGCAAAAACGAGAAGTGCACATGCACAAGCACTTAAAGGCCCTGAGCAGAGAAGGCAGGAGCGCATGCTCTCTACAATGCTGTTACCTGGTTTTGAAAAGGTTGTTGACTGGAATTGTGATTGTGAAGTCGAAACTGCCGTAAAAGGTATTGCTGAGACAGTAGGTTATGGTTCTGATCGAGTATTTACTTATGGCCAAAAACCACCTGGTGGCGTGTTTGTAAGTATTAAACTGAAGGATCAACCAATAAACGACGCAATAAAGATTATTGACTCTGAAAAGGGTGCCCAGGTAGACATCATGGTCGATAACCGACTTAAGACGATTGTCGTTAAATACTTGGAGACAAAAGCGTGAGAACCAATACTGCTATTTGTTTAATTGCTAGTCTATTTTTCAGTGTTACCACTTTGGCAGATGAATCTAAGCGCACCTATTACAGCTTAAGTGAACTAAAAGATGTAAAGGTTAGACAACAACTAGTAAGCGATGGTGAAGAGGCACTCAGAATTGAGTCGATCCGCGAAAGAGCTGAAGAAGTTGGCAGTGCGAATGGTTATATAGCTACGATGGAGCGCTTAACAGATGTAGTGGATAGCAAGTCTCACCTCTTTGACCGCTTGCTACCTTTCGAGCATCTCATTAACGCTTCTGCAAATCTAAGTTCAGGTGAAGCCAAGTACCTTCGTCCAGGTATGGTAGACAAAGTAGAAGCTCATGCCGCGATAACGCGAGACACAAAAGCTACGATTATCAGGACCGATAATCTTGTCTATCGATTGAGAGAACAACCTAAGCCTGTGTTGAGGAAACCGCATTGGTCTGACTATCTCTACGACAAAAATTCACTTACTCCGACCACATTAATTGACGAACTTTTACCTAGAAATTCAGAAGAATTGGAGATCTTCAACTCAGCTCTTGATGAGGGATGGGCCATGGGCTCAGAACAAGCAATTGCTGAGATGAGAACTCGTGTAATTAATGCTTTTATTGACGCAACAGCCATGATCCGTTACGTGAATTTAGTTGAGTCCGGATATATAGAAAAGCCAGATATGATTATTGAAAATGTAGGAATTACGGTACAAGGAGACCAATTAGGTTTAGGCACTCAGTTCATATCTTTGAGTGGTGAGGCAGTTTGGCAGACAAACTCTGATCTCTATTCTTCACCAGTAATAAAAGACCCTAGGGGCTCTGTACGTAGGGATGCTGTTTCTAAAGTAGAAACTGAAGGCCTTACTCACGACCAAATTAAATCCATTCTCGTTGAAGAGTGACACCTACCATGAATGATATTCCATTAATACCTGTTTCAAGCGAAATGACACAAGTAGATATCGAAACTGTCATATGGAAAGCAATTGAGTACGGTGCTTCAGACATTTTAATAGACTGTAACTATCGAATCAGAATCGATGTAAACGGGCAAATCAGGGAAATCACTGATAAACAAATGCAACCTAACGCATGCCGTAATATTCTTGAATATATGCTCGGCACCAAAAAATCGCTGATTAACAATGTTAATGCAGCTACTCCTACGTTTTTTGCATTCGTTACCAAAAACCCCAATGATCAATCTCAGATTAGGAGTTTCCGCATTGCAGCTATTACCTCAAGGTCACTTGAATATGGAAAGACCTATAAGATGGTTGGTAGGTTGAACCCTAAAACACCAAAGGACGCAGAATCTTTGGGTATAGAGCCGGAGCTAGTCAATCTTGTAAAGCATAACCGTAAAGGTATTCTTATGTTTGTGGGAGGGGTAGGCACAGGCAAAACAACTACTATGGCCGGAATTGTAACTTCAGTGCTAAAAACTCCCAGCCTTGGTAAGCATATCTTAGTTTTTGAGGACCCACCTGAAATTAATTATGAGGGAGTAAAGATTGCTCCTGGTAACAGTATTTCAGTTCATGAAGTAGGTTCAGTTGAAACAGACTCCGATGTTCAAAGTTTTAATCAAGGCCTTGAAGCTGCTCTTCGTCTTCGTCCAGATATCATCGTTCAGGGCGAAATACGAAGTAAAGAATCAATCGAAAACGCATTTAACGCTTCTAACACTGGCAACTTCTTGATGGCTACAATACATGCAAACTCTTGCGAGACAGCGATGAGCCGCATCTACAATATGATAGATGGAGAGAATAAGCTGGCTGTATTAGCTGGTTTTATTAGTCAACTCTCTGGCATTGTCGCTCAGATACTAGTTAGAACTCTCGACGGTGAAAGGATTGCTGTTAGAGAAACCCTATATCTAACTGAAGAAATCAGAGAAGAAATGCTGAAGTGTAAATCTGACACAGAGATATCTGTAGTAGTAAGAAGGCACCTAAAGGAACAAGAGCTTACCTTTTCTCAACAAATCGCAAACCTATATCACAACAGTGAAATTGGGCCAGAATATCTCCTTATGGAATCAGAATAATGGAATATAAACCGAAGCTGGATAGAAAAGCGGTACAAAATGCGATGAAAAGACCACTTTTCCTACTTATGGACGGGTCTACTATCGTCCCGGTTTTGACATTGCCAATAATGTTCAGCTGGAACTACCTTAAAGCCATGTGTGTTTTCTATGTATTAATGTCTTTAATCTCTCTTACCAAAAGGACACCATTAGAGTTTTTTATACACCTCCTGTCAAAATACAACCAAGGCAACAACTTGCCATATCGAAAAAACGAAATTTGGAAGCCAGATAACCGATAAGAAATTGTTCTTATTCGTAGGTTACCTTACAGCTTCGTTTGTTGTTTGTTATCCGAAAATGACGTATATTTATCAAAATAATAGGGGTTACTATGATGAAATTAAGATTAATTTTACCTTTACTCGTGATGAGTAGCGCGCAAGCGGGGGTTGTATTTACTGAATACGAGTCAGATACCGCTTATGGTTTAAACGACATCCAATCTAAAGTCGGTTACCAAAATAAATTACCTGCTCACGAAATACTGAATGCTTTAGCACCAGCTGGTTGGCGGGTAAATATTGGACCAGGCATCTCTTCCCACCAATTAGCCTGGGTACCTTCACCTAATTGGCGCAGTGCTGTTGCTAAGATACAGGAACTAAATTCCGGTATTTATATTGTTCTAAATGAACAAGAACGAGTGTTGGCTGCATCCAAAAATCGTGAACACCTTACGTACCTTCAGACACGAACACCAAAACTCTGGACATTAGACCCTAAACTGTCACTCAAAGAGAACTTTGAGGTTTGGAATACAAAGTCCAATATCGACATTATTTGGGGCTCTAAATACGACTTCCCTGTTAAATCACGTTCGGTATTGATTGGTGACCTAACAGGAAGAGACGGAGTCTTAGATAGAGTGCTTAAGGAGACGTTAAAAACAAAAGAACCACTGTGGATTAGTTACAGCCCTGAAATTGGTGCTGCTCATATCCTAAAAGGCGGTTCTACTGAAAAAGGGACTTACCAGTAATGAACAACACATTGAAACTTAAAGCTCTCACACTAACCATTATCGCGCTTGTCAGTGGTTGTAGTACTCCTGGTAAAGATGCCAATAGAGTTGCGACAGCACAGGCAGACGCTGCCACTGAGACGATTCAAAAACACAGACTTAAACCCGGTATAGATCAGAGCGTCTACAGCGAAGACAATAATTACGTTATTCTTGGGGAACCTTTCAAGTTAAAAGAAAGGCAAGACCTTCCAGAGATTTTTCTTACCCCGAGTAAATTCATGTCATATCGCTCTAAACCCCTTAGCGACACGATTGACTATTTGAACAATAAGTATGCCTCGTATGGGGTTTACATTAGCTTTACTAGCGACGCTATCAAGTATCTTAACCAAGACTCTGGAAGTTCCAAAGCAAGCGGTGGTACAAGTGATTCTACTGGTGATGATTTAGACGTTTCGGCACTTTATACAGATACGAACAAAGGGTCACTATTAGATGGCGCAAAAGTGTCTATTTCCCTGAACTTTGAAAAGCACGTTGCTTTAAAGCAAGTGTTGGATGCTATCGCAGCAAAAACCAACCTATGGTGGAAATACCAATCTGATGGTCGTGTATCCTTTTACCGACAAGAAACTAGACACTTTCGGATCGACCAATATGCTGGTAGTACAACTTTAAAATCAAGTATCAATTCGTCTACTAGCGGTGGTCAGCAAGGCGAGGGGACAAGCTCTCAAACTTCGAGTTCTCACTCATATTCATTTGACCGTGACCTAGGGAAACCAATGGACCAACTCCTCAAGGGGATTAAATCCATTGCTTCTGAAGATGCAAAAGTAGAAGTGTTACCTGCACTAAGTATGGTTGCTGTAACTGACACACCTCGAAAGCTGCGAATTGTTGAGAACTTTATTGATGAGTCAAATTCTACTGCTGGAAAGATGATCAGGCTCGATATAGAGCTATGGGAACTGATCACTACAGACGAATCAAATTACGGCATTGAGCAATCTATTAAATACGCTAAGAATGACTTCGAACTTAAAATCGATGGAGTTCCAGTTGGTGATGCAGCTAAGTTAGGTGGTTTAGGGCTGAGTATCGGTGATGGTAGCTTCAAAGGCACTGAAATGGCATTGAAGGCTCTTCAGGGGACTAAATCTCTTTCGCTTAAAAAGTCAATTACGACAACTGTACCAAACAATGATGTTATTCCAGTCCAGTTCGTAAATGAAAAGAAATATGCGGATAAAATCGACCAAAGTGTATCTGGTGATGTTGTAACACAATCTGCAAGCACAGATACAACAACAAACGGTATTGTTTTCTTAGCTTCACCACGTGTTAACTCAGATGGAACAATTGCTGTCCGTATCGTAACTGATGTAAGTACCTTAAATGCAATTGACCCACTAGAAGTTGGTAATACACAACTTCAACTAACAGACAGAACTGTTACTGCCATGGTTAGCGCTAGAAATATCCGTTCAGGCGAAACAATGGTTATGACTGGGTTCGAGCAAGTGATTGACAATGGCCAAAACCAGTCAGTTCTAGGCGATTTGCTATGGATGTTTGGTGGCAATGACTCTAATGCTAAAACACGCTCAGTGATGCTAGTAATTATCACGCCTCATATCGAAAAAGTTTAACCCAATTAGGTCCTTTTATGCAGTCACTAGAAGAACTTGGATTTGATAGGCACTACATCGGTTTAGATTGGTACGAGGTTTCAGAATCCGATAAGACCATCCATATCAAAAATCTGGTTAACAAATACGACGCTACAAATGCAGTAATTGTTGAAGGGTCAACAATTGATGATGCACCAAAATCAACAATCGGTTTCGCTCAAAGCATAACGACAAAATACTACAGCGCGGCGGCAATCGTCGCTCGCGCTATTTGTGTCGATCACCCGAATGCTTTCTTCATACAAAAGCTACCATCCGGTAAATATTGGTATCTTTTGGTAATTGATAAGTGCCCAGCTGGTGGTGAGAATGATTTGGTATTTGAAACGGTGGAAGAAGTTATCCAACAGATCTTCGACCATTATCAAATGTACGATCTTCATCACGTAAAATTACGCTATGTAGTCCCTAATGAGATAACAGAAAATATCTCAGAACTATTTGAAGAGTCACGTTCAGAGTACCAACAGCACTCATATGACGTCATATGTGAAGCTGTACCTAATGAAAAGTTCGCTCAAATTCAAACAATTGAGCAGCTACTCAACACAAACCCCCTATCAAAGATAAAACCATCCCACATCGTATTTGTGGCTCTTGGAATTATATTTTTGATAGGTGTGCAGGTATATAAATCTAACTCCAAGCAAGAGTATGTAATTCCTGACATAGATTCAATGGTGAAGAAAGCATCAAGCAGTACTCTAGCTAAGCAAGCTGAAAACGATTTGAATCATAAAAAAATCGAGAGAATAGACAAGGCAAATGCAACTAAAGAGGAAGCAAAATGGCTTACTCAACGTTTAACCGCATCAGATCCTAAAAAGGTCATTTTGAACCTTAAAGCCTATATTAACTCTCTTCCTGTTGATGTTGGTGGATGGTTCCCAATGACTGTCGATCTCGTTACCAAAGGAATCATTACTAGAGACTCATCAACAGTAGACAAACCAGCAGACCAAGAGTTTTTTCATGAGACGACCGTTTTGTGGAAAAACGGAGGGACAACGGTTGCCAATTTTAGAGACAACATCGAATTCGATGGAACTATCACTTATTCACTCTCTGGAGAAGAGATTACTACGTCTCAAATAGTACCGCTTCCTAAACCAGACCATTATTTTGATGAAAGTGACGCTTTTATCTTCATAAAGGAAACTCACGGCCACTACCTAGACTTACTAACCTTCATTCAGCAACAAGCAGAGAAGACACAAGGAAGACTGTACGGAGCGATTTCAGCAAACCGCAAAACAGAAAGGGAGATCCCTTTTAAAAACGAAACATATTCCACTGAAGTAAGAAACCCACAAATAGATTACACCGTTGTGAATGTACAACTTTCGTTAAGTGGGTTTGGTTGGGCATTTAACTATTTGGACCAACTAGCTAACGATATCGACAAATTTAAAAGCATGATTATACAGAGCATTTCGATAAATCTGGAAACAGAAGAGATCGTTCTTAAGATGCAGTACATACACGAAAGTAGCATTCTTAATCAACAAGACAAAGAGGTTTCATTACGTGAAAATTAATACTATTACCCTATGCATCGCGACCCAATTGTTGAGCTTTACAACTTTTGCAAATGATCAATCCGGGCAGACTTACCAAGACATCCAAAAACAACGAAGCCTCTCTATAGAGGAAAACAAATCACTCTCGCAAAATGAGTTGATACGAGCCCAAAAAGAGCATGCTAATAAGATGTTAATGCTTGACAATCAGTATCAGCAGCTTTTGATAGAAAATAACAAATTACTAAACGGTGGGCCTGAACCGAAAAAAGAGAAGGCATCGGATGAAGAGCGTTTAGCAAAATTCCAGGAGGAGACTAGGACAAAGCGTAGAGCTCAACGAGAAGCTGAAGTTAATGCTCTGCTAAACGAAATGGAAAAACAAATCTTCGTTACAGATATTTATGAGATAGCTGGTCAGTTGAAAGGTGAGTTTTGGCATAAGGGGGCTATCCAAACTTTAAAAGAAGGGGAGAGCTTTGGGGACTGGTATGTAGATTCACTGTCATTTCAAGGCGCTGTAGTCATGCCTTTCGATTATTCAACTCACAAAATGGACAAATCAAGAGCACGACATATCACGGTTAAAACCTCTGACGAAGCAATTGACCGCTTTAAGAAAGCGCAAACATTCCGAGACCGTATTATCGAGCAGAAGATTGGGGAGCTTTCAGAATCAAGTATGTTTGGAGCCCCGGCGCCTACATTAATTAATGACTCTCCCTCTCAAGGTTTAATGTTCAAGTGAGAATTTCATGACTAGTACTAACTTAGCAGAGTATAGACCTGCAACCAGCATTGTAGAATCCAGCGCAAACGAATACGACATTTTGTCAGATTCAATTTCTGGTGATTTAATAAAATACTTTGGTAGTCGTAGTAGCTCTAGTTCACACTTCTTTAACGACTTAACATACGACACTAGAGAACAACTTCCTTGGGCCTTAGGTGGTATCATTGACAAGGACAAAGTGGCACATCCAGCTTATGGTAAAAAATTCCTTATTTCGGATGGCCATATTCAAGGTATGGATGAAGGATACAACTACCTTACCGTCTTAATGACAGAAGACTTTTCAAAGTCAATCACACAAGTTCGAGCGACTATCAGAGATGATTTGGGATATACCGATCATACTCATACAAAAGTCATTAATCTTAAGTGCTCAGAAGACCTAATCCTATTACTTGCTGATGTCATCTTCATGGGCTCTGAAGAAAACCAATCTAAAGATGATGAGGGCAGAAGTTTTAAAGCGATCACTGCGTCTGTTTTAGAATCACACCCTGCAACGTCAGACATTCACTTTGAAGTATCTAATATACCTGGCAACACGTTAGTACGTATACGTGTAGATGGCGATTTAATTGATTTCAAAGAATATACATACGATAGGCTTTACGAGACGGTTGATGTTGCTTACAACATCATCGGTGGGGATGAAGCATCCGGCTCTAGCATCCAAGGTAACAACCTAAGCTGGAAAGAACCTCAATCTGGTAAATTTATCTACACGTATAACAATACTCAAATTGAAATGCGTGTTGAATTTGCACCAAGAGAAACTGAGGGCGGTGGAGATCTAGTATGCAGGATTACCAGTAAAGGGGAGAAATCCTCTATAAGAAAGCTAGATAAAGCTGGATATCACCCAGTTCAAACGCTGTTGATTAAAAAACACTCCAGTAAAAAACAAGGAAATATACTGTTTGCTGGTGTTACAGGTTCTGGTAAGACCCAGTCCATGTATTCAGTTATCGATTACTTACAAGACCTGTACAAATCTACTCGGAAGTTTGTTACTGCCGAAAACCCTATCGAGATGAACTTAGAGGGCGTTTCACAAGTTAACTTAGAAGATAACTCTAGCGCTTCTGATAATGAAATGAACACATTAACCAAGCAGTTTGAACGAATTTCCGAAAGCTTCATGCGACTAGACCCAGATATCATGGGTACAGGAGAAATACGTTGCTACAATTCAGCAAAATTTGCAATTGAATCTGCCCGAACTGGCCATGTATGTTTCTCAACAATACATGCCGCATCTTCTTGTGATGTACCAGGTCGCTTGGACGGTTTCGGAGTAGCTAGATCAGTCTATCAATCATCAAACACCCTAACTGTCATCATTGCTCAGTCTTTAGTACGAACCGTGTGCCCGTCCTGTAGTCGAAGTTATGATGAGCTTCCGAATAACTCTCCATTAGTTTATTCATTAATACAAAGCTTATCTTCCCTAGAGTTACTTGAGTACCTGCCGAACATACGTTTCGCAAAGCAAGGTGGGTGTGAAGAGTGTAATTATTCTGTAGATGGCCGTGTTGGACGAACACCTGTAGCTGAAGTCTTGGCGCCAGATCAAACAATCAGAAACCTATGGGCTAAAAACGAAGATGATTTGGCTAAAGCTCATTGGCTAAACACTGGTGGTTTTACTAAGTTAGAGCACGCAATTTATAAAATGTGCAAAGGGGTATTGGACCCTGAGATGATAGAACGTGAAATCGATCAACTTGTGGTCTCTCGATTAGATCGTGAAGAGCTAAATGTTTCTCTCTACCACCCAGAGGTTTAATTAATGGAAAACGATATTAACCAAAAGTTGCTCAGAATAAAGAGTCAATACCTTAGTGATGACTTCATTGATACCTTAAAGCTAAAGTATACAAACTTTCGTGTGGGCTCAAAGAGAAAGTCTCAACTTCTAGAGAAAATTGCATCACGTTTAGCAGATGGTGATTCAATCGTAAATGTATTGGACTCCCTCTATGAAGCATATAAGTCCCAACAACCAAAATCCCAAGAAACAAAGTTCGTAAAATATCTTGCAGACCGGTACCGATACAGACCAGTTATCTCATACATGCTCGCACCATTCTTTGATAAAACCACTATTGGAGTTGCTTACGCAATCGAGAAGAAAACTGCAGCATACAAAGTAATACGCATATGTGTCAGCCAATTACAAAGAAAACAACAAATGAGAGGTGCTGGCTTTTTAGGAATAGTCGGTCCAATTATAGGTGTTGGTTTGATTATGTTGATTTGTAGTCTTGCACACTTATACATCTATGCTGTGCTGTTTAAGGGGCTTAATATAAAACCAACTCCTATTATGACATTTGCAAGAGAGTTTACAAAAACTGTATACGAGCTAAGCCCATTTATTACAGGCACATTGGTGATATACGGGACCTGGGTAGTTTGGAGTTTACCCAATCAAATTAATCGGAGATTAACTAAATTACCACCTTGGAATGTTGTTGACGCGATTAATTCCGCTATAACCCTACAAACATTCAATGCTCTTTTGAAAGTCGGGATGCCCTCTTCAGAAGCACTAAAGCTTGTTGGTTCCCACTCAACGCCATATGTAAAACATTGGTGCCAAAAAATGCGTCTTAATATGATTGGAGGAAAGAGTGAAGGGCAAGCACTCGCCTGTGATTTCTTTAGTAGAGAACCAAGAATTGAGATTGAGTCGTATGCTACAACCTCTGACTTTACTAATAAACTAGACGATATCACCGAAGAAGTATTTGCTAACACTGAAATGCTAGTAAAAAAGCTTACGACAGGGATCATGCTCGGTTGCATGATGGCAGTTTTAACTGTAAACGCCATAGTTGGCCTTTCTATTTCTTCAATTGGTCAAACCCTTAACTAAGTTTGATAATAAAATTAACAAATTGTGAAAACCATATTCCACTTGATTGATATATGCCAATCATGTATAAAATCCAATAGCTTTCAAAGAGGAAAATAGCTATGTTATTTAAACCAAAAAAACAATATTCAAAGAAACTAAACCGCGTTCATGCAAAACGTAAAGGTGCATTTCTATCTACAGAGCTTCAATTAGTCCTGGCATTCGTGGGCATTATGGTTGTCGGTATTGCTACAACTATGGGGGATTCAGGTGCGGGTAAACTTGTTGACGATGCTGAGTCAGCTCTACTACAAGCATCGGACGAACTACGACGTACAGTGGGTGGCTTTGGTTCATACGCATCTGTTAACAACACTGACTGTTACGACAAAAACATCTGGCCTTCAAGCTGGTTAAGTGCAACCCAAGATGAATTTACCACACCTTTTTCTGATAATGGCTTGACCTGTGGAAGCGTAGACACCGCGACTAACCGTGATGGGATTACAACTACTGGTACAGGTAAATTCTTCACTTTCACTTTCTCAAATGTAGAAACAGATCAGTGTAACCTACTCGTTGGTCGTGTATTCCAAAACTTCGTTGAGATCCAGGTTGAAGGTACGCGAATTGATGGTAATGACACTCTTAAAACACAGTGTGCATCTGGCGATGAAGTAGCAATCACATTCATCAACCGTTAATCATTATTAATAAGAGTGGCCAATATGCTGCCTAGAACCTCAATCAAAAGACAAAGAGGCTTTTTCCTTCAACTTGGCATATTGGCCTCTACTGTCGCTTTAAGTATCATCATGTCCACTTACCTCATGATGAAAAGTGATCAATACGAATCTCAAGTAGACCAACTTCAAGGGCAGCGTATAGCAACGCTGCTTCATGCTATCAAGAATGCCTCAAGACAAAGTGGCTCATTAGCCCAATGGAATCAGCCGGGCCAACCCTTCCAAAACGGTGCTGAGCACATTGGAACAATGTGGTTGAAGCCAAACACCTGTGGTGGTACCCAAACATCTGAGTTCCTATTCTGTGACTTCGAAGATTCCCCTAGAATTGGGGATAACATGCAATACAAAACTGAAGTTACAAATGATGGAACCCAGGTCGAACTCAAATTAACTGTCTCAAATACTGCTGAAACTCGGGGATTTGACTTCTCTGGTGAAAACGGAGTCAAACGTTCATGTACTATAGCCCGAATTGCTGGTGGAGGTTTGGCAAACCTAAATTCAGGCACCTCAATCTCGCAAGTGGATTGCGACTTTGATACAGGTATCATTACTATGGATATCACTTGGGGCACAAGCTTCTCTGATGACCTGAGTATCCATGGTACAAACTCACCGTTAGCTACAATCGACTGGAATGGACAGGATGTCGATAATATGGACCGCCTTGAAGTATCTAGCATTGTGGACCGAGAAAACCCTGTATTTAGACTCGATTTGAATGGAACCAGCAACCTCAACAACCTCAACGTTAATTCCATAGACGCGAACTCCGGTACTATTGACACGTTACGCTCCAATTCTGCAAACTTAACTAGTGTTCGCGGCACTGACCTTGATTACGATAACGCTGACATTGATCGTGCTGATATTAATAGAGCTGACATCAATAACGGCGATATAAATACAGCTAGTATAGGCTCAGCAACAATAGACCAAGCTACAGTACGGAATAGAATCAACCAAACCAACTCATCGCAAATGAATAATTTCGCAGGGGGCTTGGCAATCGGTACTGGTTCAAACATATCAACTCTAGAGAATGGCTCTCTTTATGTCCCTGGAGCCGTTGTTGATTTCAATGACCCCTCAATGTTTTTTGACCCAAATGGCGTTTCTCGAACAAGAGACATTCGTTTGACATCGAGAGGGGGTGTAGCTCTCTCAAACCTAACAAGTAAATATGTTCACCAAGGTTCCGCTACAATAAACGGAGTTGGTGCAATTAAAGGTGTAAATTGTGGTGATGGTGCAGGTTATGCGGCAAATAGAATTGTTGTAGACTGGCAAGATAGTAAGCGTTACCACTCAGCGAACGGTGTAGTCGTATCTGACTATTCATTAAACCGAATCGGTGTTACAAAAAATGCATCTGGCTCACAATTTCTTGTCCGCCTTTACTCGTATAATTTCAAAACTAAACTTTGGGAAACACCTAGAGAAAACCGAGCACTAGCAACTATCTATTGCTATTACCCTTAAATATCTTCCCTTCCAGGGCATACCAAACTATAATATATTATAGACTAAGCTTAAGGTATGCCCTATGAACCTACTTCTTGCTATCTTCTTTGGAATTCTTCGTACTCCGGCTCTACTTTTTTATGTAACTACAGGAGTCGTTCACTACGTAATGGGCAAGCTCGTAAGGACGGTCCTAATCCCTTTATCATACGTAACAGAGAAACTCCTTAAACCCAATCACTATCTAATCGGCCTTGGTGGCCTTTTAATACTATACAAAGGATATGAGTATCTACGTGCTATAGCAGTATCAATTGCTGATACAGAAGTGTTTCTATATATGCCCGTTTGGTTACTAAGTTATCTTGAGTTTAGTGATGTACCATTTGATAGGCTAGGCTTGCCGGGTGCACAAAGACCACTTACAGAATCAATGTTAGATTTCGAGCAGGTATTGTTTGGTAAATTCGATGTAATTGATTTGTACTTGGTCTGGTGGTGGTTCTTTTTAGGGAGTCAACTAGGGCTTTACATCTACTATGCAGTAAACAGGCTTTTGAAGACAATGAACCTCGATTAAGACAATGAAAAAAGAGCCATTATCTGAATTAGTCTGAATGCAATCTGTGAGTTTCTTTATCTCGATGTGACTAGGTCTGACAGGTTGCCCTTAATCGGCTCTGTCCAATAGTTTGCTAGAGATTGAATGACTTTCTAATGTTCTCTATAGCTTGAGTGCTATACATAACCATATTTTCCCCTTGGTCGTTATACAGTTCCAATTTTCTTGATTTTAAAGTGTGGATTAGTTGCCAGCTTTTTATCTAGTCGAGGTGCTAACCACTCTTTAAACGCTTTTTTCCGTTCAGCTTTTCTAACATCTTCCACAGCAAATACTTTGTATTTTGCTTGGTTTTTTGGCTCGCCAAGCCACTTCTTGATAGCTGAATCTGTCCACAATCGATCTGTTTTTAGTCGAGTTACCGTAATCCAGTTTTTCGACCACTCAACAAAACGCTTTCGCTCTTTGATAGCTCGAATCTCTTGTTGGCTTTTAACCCAATTGGGATCGACAGCAAACTGCTTGTGGCCGATAAACCTACCGCGAGGCTTAGGCATCCTTTTCCCCCTACGACTGGTTAGATGGTTCACGGACTTTGAAGCCGTTTGGTCTAGTTAGTGAAACGGCATCACCAACCCTAGATACATTCCATGTTTCAATTAAGTTAACTTGGTCGTTTATAACTCGCACTTTGATGTTTTCATTTTCAGGATCTATTTTGATGCAATTATTGCCTCCAACTGAATGAGAGTACCCAAACAACCAATTTACGGACTCGTTGGGGCACTCTTCGAATCCATGAACATAACCAATTTCACTATCATCAATCTGTAGCTCAGCTACAGGTGAGATGTAGATAGTAATATCAGCCATTTGCTCATTGACCATTTCGTTATAATCATCTACAAGGTCACAAGCACTCAAAAGAGGCAGTGCGATAGCTAATGTTAATATGCTTTTCAATTTCATCATTTCCCCTTAAATTACGTTTCTTGTTTTCAGCTCATCTACGTGGCGTTCTTCACGATAAACACGAGATCATGGCCCTTATACATCAATCAATGCTTTCAACAAATCCCTCTATTAGCTCAGATGTATTCGATTGTGCACCACCAGCGAATCCAGTTGAGCTATTTAATGAAGGTAAGATTTCTTTTATAAGGTTCAATATTGACAGTCGAGTTAAAGTGTAGGAGGTCATATCTTTAACTCTTTTTGCTTCCATCTCCTGGGCGGGATTATTGATCTCCATTTCCTTATTGGCCGTTTTTATTTTCTCTTTTAACAGCCCTAGTTGCTTGATCTTAGAAAACTTTAATTCGTTATTAACAGTAAACCCTAAAGTGGCGTTCCATTCGCAAGATAGTTGAAGTGGGCGCTTTTGCGCTAGTAAATTAGCATTGATTTCATCTGACTCAATATCCTGGTTACTGTATCTCACCTTGTTCGCACCGTTCGCTCTATTCTCAAATGCAATATCACCATTTTTAATTGCCAACGTAGGCGGTAACTCCAGGCTGCTAAGCCAACTAGTAAATACACTCGAAACATCATTATTAACTGTTAGCGGGCTCGCAGGAAATGTTTTGAATGTAAGCTTGAATAAATCAATAATCGCTTCAACTTCTTTGTTTCCACTTGAACCGATAAAAAGAAACTTTAGCTCAGTATTAAACCAAACAATGATATCTTTGAAACGTGTAAGCGATTTCGGTATAAGAAGGTTTTCACACATTTCACGTAAATTCTTGACATCTTGTGAAGAAACCTTGGCATTTACTCCCCATGTCCTGGGGGAATCTTGTGCAAGCTGAATCATTTTCTGCCTGACAGCTTCGTCCAATGTACTAGATGCAACAGACCTAAAGCGCTTTTCTATACGAAAAATGTAATCGTTTTCTAGCTTAATGTAAGGTTTATTTGATTGCAGTAACTCAGCCCAGCCATATTTAGTCTTAATCGCACCAGTCAAAGGCTTCGCTTTCAGTTTCTCAAACATTTCAGAGTGCAGATTTGGGTCCAAGTTGAAGTCTTCAGGTAACTTGTAAATCACAAAGGTTTTAAACATGATTTACCTCGGCTTTATTGGAAAGTGGCAGTAAACGCATAGGATCTTTTTTGATGGCAACTAAAAATGAATACACAGAACCAAAGCGATTGGTGTCATATTGCCAATATAAATGCAGGTAATGAAAATAGATAAAGGAAGTAAATGCACTTAGCAAGGTCAAATACATGGATGTCATTAGGTAACTAAATTGAACCTCCGAGGTTACTATCGTTACAATAATGAATTTGGCAACACTGTTTACAGCGAAGAAGCAAAAAGCCAATACGAAAAATAGCGTTAGCCAAATAGACAGCTGTAGGTTTCTGGCTTTGCCTTCAACCTGTTCATCATTCATGTCGAAACCAGCTTTAACAACCTCATCGAAAGGTACAAGATTGAAGTGTACGGGGGTCTCCATGAACGGAACCATTTTCATATGGGCGGGGACAGCTCTAACAAGTTCCATGTACGTAGTTGGCTTCACTTCGGTACGCTGAATGGTTAAATCATACCGTCCATCTTCCCCTTTTTTTAAAATCAAACGGTTCGCTGATTCAGAGGCTGTCAACTGAGGTAGATGAGGGCTAATTTCAAGCATATCGTTTGCTAGCTGCTCATTAGAATCACTGGGACGCTCCTCGTGTTTTAGAACCAACAAACGATTACTGTCTTTCTTAAAATCAGGAACACTTCCATTAGCCTCTGAAAACACACTCGATTCAAACAAGCTATAACCATGTTTCAGTAGGTACTCTCTATTGACTTCGGTGTATGAGTCTAGATAAGGCAGGGACGTTAAAGGGTCAAAAGATTGCTGATAATCTCTTGCAGACTTTATTTCATTTAGTAGGCCTCCAGGGAGCCTGTATTCATTATGAATACTCTCCAGAGCTCTATCTATAGGGGTTATATGAACCCACTCAGTCCAAAACCTCAGTCTAAACATATTCCATGTCCAATCATTTGGGGTCTTGCTTGTGGCGTTTTTAAAAAAAGTTGAAAGTATCATAGATTACATAGTCCTATTTGCTTGCACTTGGTGGTCGTTCAGACTTTTCACCATTTCCTGTGTTTCCATTTCCGTTATTACCACTGCCATTATTACCATTGCCTTGCTGATCCTGTTGAGGTTGTTGTTTTTGAAGTGAACCATTAAAAGCATCAGACATTTTGTTGAAGGTACCATTCGTTGCTGATAGGTACTGATCAGAATCACCAAATTGACCAATAGCATCTGTAGCAACCCAAGACATTAAATTGTTGGCAAATAAGTTCGGAGCTTTTAGACAATAAACAAGTAAACCAAATAGAACGATTGGATATCCTCCTGTAAGCATCACTAAATCAAAAAGATCCCAAGAGGAGGGTAGGTTAACTCCAATGGACTTCCACCAAACGCTATTAAGGAAAGCTAAGCTGAGGTTACACATTGCAAAACCAAGCATTAATCCAATTACATGAAGAGTCGGCCTCAGGAATATGGCTCCGTAGAGAGCTGCCATTCTTAGACCATGAACAGCCATTAGCCCTTCACCTGCAGCAGAGGCTAATAAAGCACTGCCCAGGGCAATGCCTGCCAGAGCTTCGGCACAAATGATGAAAAAAGCGGTAACAACAAATAGGAATGTAATTATTGGCACCATTGGCAATACATTACCTAGAATAAAAGCACCGATAAGGCTAGATACAACCAGTGGAGCGACTGTTTTAACGAAGAAGGCCAAAGGTATAGCGAATGGAGCTGACAAAGCAGAACTCTCGAGGGCACCTTTGATGACATCTGCGCCTTCAGTTGCCAATACAACGATGTACCAAATGTTCTTAAGCGCTTCACCTAACGTAGATAATAACGCCAAAGCATTTGTAGACCCTGTAACGTCGAATAGAGCTCCATCATAGTCAATGCCGCTCATCCCTGGCGTTTCTATTGCAGATGCCAGATTACCATTATAATTACCAAGGCTTAGAGCTGAGCTTAATATTCCGGAAGCAACAGATACTATTGCAGACTCGTTGCCAGTCGCCGCTGCTTTTGCGTTTTCATTTGTCGAGTGAACGGCCATTAGTGCGGACCAGTTATTCAACTTCTGCGCCTCAGGCCAATCTGATTTTATGTCTCCACTCATTGCAAGTTGTTCAGTTAAGTCCCAAGTGAACTTTGGAAAATTGCTTGCCAGCCAATACGTCTTACATTCGTTTGCTTCATCTATTTCATCATCAAGAGATGAATCGAAAAGGTTTATACTTGGAATCCATGAGAATACAGAACGGCAGAAACTGGTTCTTTCCGGTATATTTGTACTCATTACATTGTCTAATGAAAAACCTACTCCAGATGAAGCTAATTGCATCATTCCATTCATACGGCTAAACGCTAGAGGAGCCATCATCCAGCCCCCTTCTGTTAATTCTTCGACCAGCGAGGATGAGCCTGATATGCTGATATTCGCTTTAGAACTACCGCAACGACTTGCTTCATATTGACCCTGCCAAGACTGAGATAACTCCCCCATATAACCGCGCTCTACAACTTTAGACTTACACATTGCTAAATCAACGTGCGCTTTGAATAGGTTTTCAGCTAACTCTTTAGAGCCTAATTCATTGAGTAAATATTCACGATAATAAGAGTCATCACTTCTTCGCATTGCCGTTACATATTTTGATAAATCTGCGTTCTTCAGCCGCGATAACATACTCGATACAAGCGTGTGTAATTCTGACATGAAAGTGAACGTAGCCTCTGTACCGTAGTAGTTCGAGTAATATGCAAGCTTTTGCTCCACTGATGAGCTAGCAGTAGGTTTACGGGCGAAATCAAACCTGATTGAACCACAGGCTCCTCCACGAAATTCTAAAATAGCGCCAGTATTTTCAGCCCCATTCTTTCCTATAGGCTCATCGACATAATTAAGAGAAGAAGAAGACCCGCTTGAATTAGGGTACATTGAGCTGATTCGTGAAAATGATGGAAATGAGTCGGTTGGGAATATGCTAGATGTCCCATTTGAATTAATCGATTTTAAAGTGAATTTTCTATCATTTGAGCTTTCAAACAACTCAGCACAAGAAAGCATAGAAACCATAGTTTCTCCAACTGAGAACACTTCACCTACATTCGTAGACGCTATTTGCGCTCCAGTATGATTCACATAATCATTTACTCCAGCTTTCCAGAATACATCAGCTGCTCCCGCACCATGGACGATTACATACATCCCAGAAGCTTGTCCTACCGATACAAAGGAACCAGCAGCATGAATCATAGGCGCCAATGACCCCAACGCTATTGCAATTCTTAATGGAACGTATGGTGACATTTTCCCAAAGACATGACCTGTAGCAGCAGCATTCATCATGATGTGACCAGAGTTATATATGACATTTATTGATCCATAGAGTAGGGCTAAGAAATTGAGCCCCCCCAACATGACCATTAAAGGCGTCAATGTCGCTTCTACACTCTGATTACCAAAAAGGTGATGTACCCAACCACCGAATAAAATTGCTAAAAAGTTTGTTGTCGACCCTGTCTGAACATGAGCCTCTATACAAGTAAGAGTAAAATCTGCACAAGTTGCCATAGGGGACCTCAGTTCATGGTTGCAGCTGTGATAGTGTTGCTCAGTGATTGATAGAAGAAATCGATGTACACAAGGAAAATTCCGAACCCCATATGAACAACAATATGACTAAACTTAATTTGTCCTGACATCTGTGGATTGGCTAAGAGAGTTATTCCCATCACACCTCTGAAGTAAGATATAACTCCGTAAATAGACATGACCGCAAAACAAGCTCGTATAGCAATAGAACGAGTTTGCATCCCCGTTCCTACGGTAGAAACATTGACTAGGTTAGTAGCTCGCTGACTTATGTCATCAAACATTGCCGCAGAATAGGGAGTGCTAAAATCTAATCCTGAACCATGCCAAAATAGACTCCCCCAAGCAGCTATTCCTTCTCCAAATTTCCACATAAATGCTGAAGCTATAAAAACTGCCATTATCAATTTAGGTGAGGGAGGACTTCCATACATTTGGCTAACCATGGGGGACGACGTTCTTGTCCTCATGAGGGCAAGCCATAAATAGACACCCTGGACAAATAGATATAAACCCAGCCCCTGAGCTACTAGGATTATTCCATCAACTAAAATGACAAATTCATGCGTCAGAAACCGCTCTAGAACGTCAGTGACCTCTACAGCCATAATTAGTATTTCCTTGCATTTCCAGCTATTTCATTTAGCAGTTGAGTTTGTAAGCCTAAATTGAATTCGCTTGATAACTGGGAATCCAGTATATGACCCAGCAGAGCAAGGACCCTTGCATCAATTTGAGCGTTCATTCTTTGGACTTGTTCCACAGTGGTAAAATTAGCCTTGCAAGCTTGACCAGCTGGTGTGTTTAACCAATCATCCATTTCACGCTGGGTATTTACCATTGCGGCTTTGCGTGAATAACAAGACTTGTCACCACCATTTCCGTAGAGCTTTATTTGCTCAGGAGAGTTATAGAAATCAATATCAGCCTTTATTTGCTCAAGAATAGATTGAATAGGGCGCCCATTTTCATCACGAGGGTTGGTGAGCCCGTTAACTCTAAGAGCTGTATTAAATCCAGCTGTAGTTCTTAGATGACGTTTAAGCCATCGGTTGTAAGCCATCTTTGCATCTGCACCCGAGTTTTCATTGATAACTTGGTTATTCTCACCGCGGGGCATTTTATTTATTTCACCGGAGCTAAAAAGTACTTTAAGCATGGTGTCAGTGCGCTCTTTCTCATCAGTTGATTTGGAGTAGCCACCTTCACCCATGCCGGGTAAAACACCTTTTATATTTAATAAATCGAGTTCAACAGTATCTCCATGCGTAACGCCCTCTAAAAGTGATACAGACTCATCTGCTAATGATTGCAGCCCTGTTTCACATCTATCTCCTTCACAATCAATTTCATCTGAAAGCTGCACAGCAAAATCAAGGCTATTTGTCTGGGCTTCGCAATAAAAGTCATCTGTAGCTTCATAAAGTGCAGACACCGCTGCTATGCCATCACACATCAATGGTGAGGGTTCCATCTTTGCTTGAAGCTCAAGGTTAGAAGTTTCCGAAACACTGTTAGAAATGGCCTGTGTTGATGCGAGTTCGCGCATCGTATCTTGAGATGCTTTCCATTCCTCCATTAGTTCTGTCATTGTCATTTCAGAAATCTTTAAACCCTTTTCTTCAGCCCATAACATCGCATCTTGAGCACTTTGGCTGATTATCTGACCTAAGCCTGTTGGGTCTGTACAGATTACGGCGTTTGCTGTCCCTGGCAATAAGACCGCCAGGGATAAACTTAATAACGTTTTCTTAAACATTAGCGTGCTCTCTATAAATCAAACCCACCAATATCAAATGATAGGTCTTGAGTTGGTTGAGACGGTGAGTTTCCATCATTTGATGGTTTGGATGGAGTTGCTTCGTTGAATAGTTCGGAGAAGTCGAGTTCAGGCACTTGTGTATGTTCAATAGAATGACCAGTCTTCAACGCCCTATCCGTATTCAATGCGTATTCTGAAACACCAATTTGCAGACACATATGTTCGAACTTTGCATCGTTTAGTCCAACCTCGCGATTCGAGGCAGGGTGGTTTCTTAAGATATGCATTTGTGGGTCGACCAATGGGCCGATAATTGAGTTATTGAATTTCATTTCAACCTCTAATAGACTCGAAACTAATGTCATATTACAATAAAAAACAACATCAGCAAAACCCAAAAGTCACCTATGATTAGACTAACGTTCGATAAAAAATGGATAGATGAATACTGGCAAGAGGTTGAGCCAAAAGTAATGAGCAGCATTTCATCCTTTGAGGCCAGAGAAAGCTGGGTTGTTGAGGATCAGTCTCCATCATTAAGAGAACTTAATCGCATTGCTGAAAACCTACCTCAATTAGCAAATTTCCCATTGAATCAGGATGTGCAAGAGCAAGCCGATCGGTTACTCGTAATTTTGGGGTGCTTACCGCTAAAAACGTCTTTAGCTGCTTTTGGTTGGCTGGGGGCTTTTAGTCAAAACGATCACAAATGGAATTACATTGTCTCTATCCACGCGAACCAAACTCTAGCGAGTCAAAGTATAGAAAACCGAAACCGGTATAAGTTTGCCAAAATTCTTCACACAAGATTAAACCTCTTCAACTTTCTAATCGAATTCGACAAGCAATATATGAGTGAGGATGCAACTCGATTGGCACTGGCAACTCACAAAAGATTAATTCAGGAGAATACTAAGGATGGATAATAATAAAATTATTCGTTTTGCACTTCTAGCTTCAGTCATTGCAACTGTCACTCCCTTTAAGAGTGAAGCAGCAAGGGTATGTCGACAAAAAGTCTCATTGCCAGCACCTTCAGCTGGTATATGTGACGTAGATACAAGCAATCCTAAGATGGGAAACCCATTTGCTTATATAGACCCGACTCAAGGGTGTGATTTCTCTTTTAGTTTGCCAGGTCTACCTTCGTTTAGCCTCGATGGTTTACAAGGAGCTCTATGCGATACCATTCAGGATATTGGGCAGCAAGGCATTGACGACGCACTTGGCCCTGTACTTGATGCGATTCCAGATAGTGTAGACCTCGACCTAGATAATTTGATGGAAGGCATCTTCGATGATCAAATTGAGATGCAAAGTAAATTTTGCCCTGTCTATGACGACAAGGGAAAACTGGTTTCGTACGAATGTGCGTCTGATGGGAATGGTGGCGGTGACATTATAGACATAGAAGACCCTGATCATGGAGACAGAGAATGTTATACACAAAATGGAATTACATACTGTAAGGATGATGAAGGAGAGGTAACTGAACCAGACCCAGAACCTTATGACCCTGAGAAAGACCCAACTTTGCCAATATGCTCAGAGTTAGACAGTTTCTTTGACTCTGAAGGTAACTTAATACCTTGTAGAAACGGTACAAGCAGACAAGCCGTTTACCCTCAATCTGAACAAAACCTTCCTAGTTCATCAAGAGATACCAACCAATCTACCAAACCAAAATGGGATGTGAAAAAAGGGTGGTAATGTGAATTTAATACTTGTTGAAAGCAGCCTTAAATCGAAGCAAGTTAACTTGGCTCTAGGTGCACTAGGTATTCAAGAAGAGTTTACTTGCGGATTTACTATGGGGAGAGTTTTCGATTTTAAGGTCGGAGACCCTTCTCTAAAGTGGTCCCCAAGGAACTCTGACGTATACCAGTATCTGTCTACTCAAATTCAACGCTCAGACAATGTTATCGCTATGACAGATGCTGACGAACAAGGAGAGTACATCGCCTACCAATTGCAAACCATAGCAAATCAATATGGTCGTTCACTTGTGAAAGCCGATCTGAGTGAGTTATCACCTTTAGGCATAAAAACAGCACTGAGTAAGGTTAGGCCAATAAACCTAGACGTTGTAGCACAAGCACATACAGAACGACTATTAAATCTTAAAGTAGCCAATTATGGTATTAATCAGGGTATTGGACCAACGAGTATTCATAAGTTAATGGTTGCAAGCCATTTAATGGATACACCTACTCTTAATGTAGCTACATTCTTAGATGATGAAAGTTCCGTTAAAGCCCTAACTTACAACACTTCCCTAAAGTCAGCCGAGTCTGAATTAGTTGAAGTTCCAACGAAACCGCCATCAACCTTAAACATCTACCAGAACGTAGCAATACACTACGATACGCCTGTCTGTGATATCGCAAATAATCTTCAAGACTTATATCAATCTGGAAAGCTTTCATACGGGCGTGTGACCGAGAATTATTGGTATCCAAGTGCAGAGAACTCCGTAGAAGATACCCTAAGCGAGCTTTGTGTAGCTATAGACATGGAAAGATTTGCGGCATTAACAGAAAGAAACCAAGCCCACTCAGCTATTTATGTCGTTGATCATCGTTCCGTGTACAGCAAACATTCAGAAGTAGAAATGGTAACTGAATTTACAAAAAGTGCTTTGGGCTTGAGCGATAAAAAGACGTATCTAGCTGATGCTGGTGGACCTATTTTGTCAACTGAAGAACTAGTTCAGCCTGGTTTAAAACGCAGCTCCCCAGATATCCAGATCTTACAAAGCTTAAATGAACTTGGCCTATATAAGCCTTCTACCAGCCCAACTCTTTGTAGTTCCCTTAGCTCAGCTTTTTACATTAACTCACAACTGAACAAAGAAGCTCTAAAGTTTCAGTTTTCTATCACTAAGCGTCTTTTCCCTTCTCTCTTAGAACATATAGAGATGCGTCAAAATCCAATCACCCAACGAGTAAACCATAAAGTAGATGGGACGGAACTAACTATCACTAACAACATGGCCAACACCTTGTTTGATAATTTAACGATGAGTAGGTAATCATGATCAAATTCCATAAAAAGAAAGGTTTAGCACTATCATTAATGGCCTTAGCCAGTTTCTACGCTTTTGCTGAGTATAAAACTGATAAAGCACCTATAAAGAGTAATCCAACAAGTGAGGTTTATGTAAGTGGCTCGAGTACTTTGCCAATTGAACAACTCGTTGAAGAAAAAATGAGTGTAACCACATACAAAATAATTAAAATCATGGAAGACACTAACCTTTATGCCGCCTTCACAAACAAAGGGACATTCATTGTTGATAGCGATGTTAACTTTGCAATTAAGGGGAAAATGATTGATCTGTCCAATGGCGATAACATCCTTGGTCGTATATTCGGCGCACATAAGGATGAGATACAGTCAATAATCACCAAAGAGAAGGCAATAGTTGCTTTCACAGATAGCAGTCATAAAGCTTCAGTCAAATTGAGCGACACCAAGCCCAAGCCTCAACCAATTCCAGCTGAACCTTCTGAACATAACACCAACTTAAACAGCTCTCATGAAGAAAAGATAAACGAGATTTTACGTAAATCTCCAGGAGTTCAGGCGTTAATCAAAAGAAAGTTGGCCATGGAAGCGAAACAAGAACAGCTTGAGCATCAAGAAAGTTCTGATTCTAGCAAACAACAACCCGTAACTCAGTCATCTATTCCAAGCGTAAGCTCCGAAAAAACATCTAACACAATCATGGATGAATTAAAGAACATCGAGCCTCATATGCGTCAAAAGTTAGGACCTACATACGCTCCGATGCTTCTTCCAGCAATAGATGATGATAGCTTTATTGTTTATGAAAATGATGCAGATGTCCCTTATAAGGGAACTTTGACAGTTGCTACCGATTTTAGTTGTCCAGTATGTAAACAGCTACATACTCTAATTCCTTCTTTAAATGCTGAGGGTGTAAAGGTACGTTACATGCCTTATCCTAGAAAACGGATTATTGATTACCCATTCGAGAATAACTTTACAGTCGATCAGTATATATATCGTACTCACCAAGAGCCCCTTAATAGCTTTGGTGAGTTAGTGCTTAATGGATACTGCTCTGATGATAATAAAGCCGCATACAATGAACTCTTTTCTACTAAGAGCTTAAGAAACTTTCCAAGTAACATTTCGAAGAGTTGTGAAACTAAAATGAGGGAATTCAAGATTTTGGGCGATTTAATGTTCGCAGGTGGAACTCCCTACCTAGTTTGGGGAGACGAAGACACTCCAGCAAGTGAAAGGGGTTATATTCGCGGAGTTATGAGAAGTGATAGAACAATTTTCGATCTACTAAAACGAAAGGAAAGTTAGTAACTAGATAATAACTTTAGAGATCATCCCAAACCCTGAAACTTTATTTGGCCCATCTTGGGCCAAATTTTTATTCAATATAATAAAAGTCTAATCTATGGGAGTTACTACTATTGCATCCGCATCGTCAGACTCATGATTACCGTCATATGGCACTAGAGTAATTAGAGAGGCAGATTCTAACTTGTTACCAACGCTTGCTGTAACAGGTAGGCACATATGAAGTTGACGATTCTCACTCTTTGTCATGTTATGAACCCCTCTGCGAGATCGTTCAGAAACAATCACCTCCGTTTCGACTTCATAATGCAATTGCAATTCGTGACTACTTGATAAAGAGAGTGGTGTTGGTTCTACTTTGAACCCGGTAAACTCAATTTTCTTTACAGCATCCCAAACTTCACCTAGTGGCCAACCTAAATAGTGGTTGTGTTTTGAATCAATAGAATAAGCAATCATAGAAGACATACTCCTTGAAAGTCCTATTCTACCTTCCGACACTTCTTTAATTTCTAGGCTGAAGATAGAGTATAGCTCTATGTCTGCTCGCCCACTAACTGCAGCAATCCAGGCTGCATTTCCCTCATAGTCACCCATTTGACACCATTGTTTTTAATTGATGAATGTCTTATATTATACAACTATTACCCCCCGCGCAACGAGGCAAACATGAGGTTAGAAGATAGCCTACAAGACCATGTTTTTGATTCAATTAGTAGGTCATTAGGTCTAACTATCAATGAAAAGCAACACCTTCAATTTGCAGTTAACTGGAACACGAATGAGTTGATGCTTTCGTCTTACATGGCTGCTAATGCTCTTAACGGAACATCTACGTTTGACTGCCAGCTGCCTATTGTTTCTATTGATGAAGATGGGGATATAACATCGCTCGAACTCCCCCATGAAATTGATTGGAGCAAGCCAAAGCAACAGTCCCTTCTATCCATAATAGAGATGCACGGTATTCGTCTTGATAAAAGCGAACCTAGTGAAAACTTTAAGACATGGCTAAGGGTTGCACAGCTGAATGAACTACATAGTGTTATTAAGCGATCTGTTGAACACCATCGTAGCAGCAATTCACCGAATGCCCATCAGATTCCGTTGTTATTAGATAGAACAGACTATCTCTTCGAACCTTCGTCAGGTTTGGCCGTACCTAACACGCAATCAATGCTAAGTAATCGTGTTGAAAACCAGATAATCAACCAGACAACCTACAAGCACAATCTAATTCCAGATAACGAAATAGTGGTTAACCCAGCATTAGACATTTCTATTGGGGTGGAAAGATGAAGAAATTCTTTACAATTGGGGTGGCTATAGTTGCATTCATTCCGTACACAAGCCATGCATTCTTAGCTTGGACGATTGTAGATCCAGCCAAAACAGGTCAAAAAGCTAGTCAAACAGCCACTGATGGTATGACAGCAGCTGAAAGAGCGCTGACTAAGTCTCAAGAAATGGCAAACGAGATCAATAACGCGATTAAATCATTCCAAAACGACGACAACCTCAAAGCTTTCCATACAGCTACTGTATCAGGTAGTCACTCTGAAACGCACAATTTGCTAATGCAATCAAAGATGGAAGTTACACCAGGCCTTTGTGAATTTGTTGAGAGGGCGTATGTAGCTAATTTTGATGAACAAGGCTGTCTATTCTTTGATGATGATGGCCTAACTAGTTCACTAGTAATTGAGGGGGAGAAGGTACTTCCTGGAAAACTAGCCGAAGAAACCTTTGATAACCTTAAGTCCAGCATATCTCATAGAGCTCCTATTGGCGCACCTAACCTTCACGAAGAATACACAATCCTTCTAAATGACACCTTTGGGCAAGCAGTATTGAGTGAGTTATCGCACGAAGACCGTTTAGCTATGGATCAGTTAGTTGGTCTATTAACAACTCAAAATCAATCTACGATCCCTCACCCAAAAGACATGAAAGGTTCTGACGATGAACTCAGATTAACTAGAAAACTGAATAGATACCTTCGAAGTGACTTAGCGATTGCCACTATGAAATCGAGTTATATAAAACGCTCCCAATTGAGCGATATGAACTCTATTCAGTCAGATATATGGCAAGGCAGAACGGAAGAGCTTAGCGATATGAAATCCTTAGGAATGCCTGTAGAGACAGTTAATGGGCTGTCTCCTAGGCCGACCAGCGAAAGTGTTGCTCGGATGGATGCAATTCAATCAGCACGATTAGCAAGATACCTTTTGGCCTACTACGAATCACTACTTACAAGAGAAGCCAACCTTGCTCTTAAGACTCAAATTTTAGCGGAGTTAGCAGAAAATGGACTATAACAAACACTCAATAACAGACCTTATTAACAGCATCCCGCTAGAGTCTATTAGGCTTGAAACACCTGACTTTGAATTCGCAAGCCAAGGACAGAGCTTAAGCACCTCTTCTGTAGCTCCCAATTTACCAGAAACTATCAACTTCACTCCAATATCAGAAATAACACCTGACACACCAATAAAACGGTATTCATTTTCACCTACCGTTAACATTGAAAGTACTGGTATCGATGCTGGTGGTATTACAAATGTAGCTGCGAGCTTAAAAAATTCAGCTATTGAGCACTCCGTAGGAAAAGGATCACCTTCAACTGAAGAGCATGTATTGAAGCATACTGAACCTGCTGAGGAAAAGCATATAAAAACAAAAGAAGAACCCCCAGAACAAAAAACTGCATCCCCAGACCAACCAGCAACTATTGAACGTAATGTTGAGAATGAAAACGTTCCTAAACAGGATGAAGAGAAACCAAATAATAGAAAAAAAACTACCCCACCAAGTAAGGAAAACGGAAGGGAGCAGGATAGTGTACAAAATAAAGAAAACAAGAAGGTCGACCAGTACAACCAAAACATAAATACAAATAGGAACTCTTATGGCCTATTTAACCTCAACCATAACGGCTCCAAAGCTCAAGGTGGGCCTTCTTTCTTAACAAACTCCTACAACAAATTAAAAGGAGAACAGCCAGGGTTGAAACAAATCAACAGTGTCATTGATAGGTCAAGAGATCTTCAACAGTCCTACCTGGACCTAAAAGGACTGATTGCAGAAGGAGCACCAGCTTCAACACTTAAAAAAGCTGAGAAAAACTTCGAGAAGATAGCTAGTGACCTAAATAAAAGTGTTTCAAAAGTTCAAAAGGGATTGGACAACCTTGGTCCTAATGCGATTGACCAACTAGGCAAAGCCGTAGGCCAAGACAAGCTATCCCAATGTAAAAAATCACTTGAAACTGCAACTAAATTACTTTCTGGAGAAAACGTTCAGGAAGTAGGTATGCAGACTAGCAAGATTGTCCAGAAAGCTGCGGAAAACATGCACAAAACTGTTGAAAACATTACAAATACAATTAACACAACCATCAACATGCTTGGGTTAGGAAGAGGTTAACGATGAGCAATTTTATTGAGTTAATGGAAAGTGAAAACGTACCAACAAACTTTAAATTTCTTCTAGGATTCCATCAAGAGACCAGCAAGCTTTCGCACTTCGGAATCGCAAAGCACATTGGTTTACTAGATCAATACATTGAAGATAGCGTTGACTTAGGTTTGCTTAACAATATGACGCTTGAAGAACTATGCATTCAGTTTCCTCACCTAAATATGAGTAAAGAAAAGTTATCTATCTTGAAATCAGGAGTACCTTACTTCAATGGCTTGTATCAACTAGAAATAAACAAAGAAGCCTACAAGTATAAGGACCTCTATGACTATTGCACTGATGGTAAATCAATTGTTCTGAACCTAAACAATAAACCCATAATATTTTTGCCTAGCGAAAATGATTACTATCAACTACAGCTCGATATTAGTAGCAAAAACCACTCTAACGAAATCGTTTTTTGGCTTGATTGCGCTGGCTTATTACCTACAACAGCCACCGAATCATCGGCTCCCGGTACAGGGATCGCCATACAAGAACAAGTCATGGCAAATAACTACTATATAGCCATAGCACCTGAAAGTGAGATTGTTCGTAACCTTTCTAGGATAGACTCCAGTGTATTCTCGAAAGTTAATGAAAAGCTATATGAAGACCAATTACCACATCAGGCCGAAGGGTGTATTGAATTTCTTTCTTTTGCGGAAAAGCACCTGATACACAAGATCCACTTCAATATTATAGATAGCTCTATCAATAGAGTCGTCTGTCTAAATCAAATGGTTACTGAATCTTTTGATTGGACTTCTCTAGGTATGTATCAGGGGTTAAAGCTATTTTTGCAAGAATCCGGCATACCTACCAAAGCTTTAAATGAAACCCCGTATTCAGGTTTCACGGTTATAGAAATGCTTACATCAGAACATACTGATGAAAGCTTTGAATGCGGCATTAAAATAAACTCAATCCCTATCCCTGGCGGCTATACCCTAATTTTGGACATGATGTACACATCTGAGTTTGAGATAGAGACAAATCAGACAAGCACTCCTGAAATTCAAGAGGGAATTGTTCAGTTAAGCTTCGGGAGTATTAAACAAGATCCACTTGGTGGAATGATCAATAGCGTACGAGAGCATTTGAATGAAGAAAATGGAGATACATTTCTAGCGTATGAAGATTCATTTCCTATCTACTTAACAGATCTTGTTCACACAAACCTCTCAGGTGATATCAATAGTTTACTCTCACAGTACGCTTCTTCAGGTATGCAGTTCCTAATAATTGGAGAAATCTCTAGCGAATTCATTGCCAATACTGCACTGATTGCAGCACAAAATGGCTTTATGGTGTTCGGATGGGTTTATTCGGCCACAGAGTCAGGCGCACTAAAAAAATTCACGTATAAACAATCTATTTATAGACAAAGCGAACCTCATGCACTTGGGCAACTCGTTAGACCTATCCAAATTGAACATGAAACTAGCGAGTAGGGGGAACTATGAATCACAATACACCTAGTAACATTGTAGAAAGACTAGAAGCAAGTCTCCGAGGCACGGTCTATGCCACTAAAAAAGACCGTAACAAAACTATTTTGAGAGATTATGGACATCCATTCGGACGCTCCAAGAACTCAATGGGTGCTAGTTTAAAGCTTTCCGATTACGTGAATGGAAAGTCAAAAAGTCTCAATGAAACTTATTCGAGGGAATTTGCAGAAGTTCATTGGGCTAAAGCCGCTGCATTGGCCATCCATCTAACATCTGGATTTGAAGTCTATTCAAAAAATGGTATTTCTGAATTCTTTGAAGAGCGTAAAAAGCTCGGAAAAATTGCAAGTGAGCTCAGGGCTACCGGAGACGATGTATATAAAAATCCTGAGTATGTGGCCGCTAAAAACAAAGCATATGAAGCATGGCAACGTAGGTTTAGTCCAGAACACAACTCAGCATCAATCTTAGATAAAACTCACAAAGCTCAAGATTCACTTTTAAGTGAGTTCTCTAGCCAAGCAGTTAAACTTGGGTACATAGATCATTCTTCACTTTTTAGATTAGAGAAGCTAGTTAGAGAAAACATAAAGTCTCTAAATAACGGGGTTCATGAAAATGAACTAGCTAATCCTGCTCAAATGTATCAACACAAAGCTGAACTTTATGAGCTAATGTTGAGCGAAACGTATCAAGCAGACACTAAATCACTGCAGCTTCTTGGTAAAAATATGTTTCAAGAGCACTTAAGTGAGATACAAAGTTACGCAGATAGTCAAAAGTACACAAGCTCTAGTGGTAAGCGCGTTGATTTTGACATTGACCTAAACTCATACGCTGACTCTCCAACTATTGGTGAAAATGGTGCAAAAGTCGGAGGTATCGCTAAGGAATTCCACCACAAAGGCGGTAAAAAGTCAGAATGGTCGGTTGCAGCTGGGATTAGGGTTTTTTACAACGACAAAAATCCGAGTGACATAACGCCAACGGTCTCACTTGCCGTCGGTATTTCGCTTATAGGTCGAGACTCTACATTTATCAGTTTTAAACCTGACTTCAAAGGCTGGTGCGAACGTCTACCTTGTGCCCCTTTGGGTAACGAGGCAAACCTAACAGCTGAGCAAGCTCGTCTTGCTCACGAAACTCGTCAAAAAGAACTAGCGGATAAAATAGCTGCCTCCGCAAAAGAAGCAGAGCTTAAGCATCAACAGAAGATGCAAGAGATAGCTGAAGCTAACGCTAAACGTGAGATCGAGGTTAAAACCTTAATTGATGCCAATTTCGAAAAACCAGAACTCACTAAAGATTCCGTAAAAGGCACTTATATCCAAAAAAAACATTTGGAGGCCTTACTAAACTATCCAGAACTCCATGGTCTGATGAGACTAACATCTTTATACGACCAACCAGCGGTTAGCATTCAAATGGGCCCTAATGTGGAGGAGACTAGAGGGTTACAGTTCTTAGCCCATAATGGCTCTCCCTGGAACAAAGAAAATCCCACTAACAAAATGTTTGAAGTCATGAATGACGACATGAAAAACAATTTTGTTCAACTCGGCAATATTACACCTAAGACAACGATCATAACGAGTGAAGGCTTTGCTAATGGAGGGTCTTTGTTTATCGCCGCTAAGGAACGTGGTTTAGATGTTGCTGTTGTTTGTGCGATGTTTGCTAATAATATCTCTCACGCAATAAAGCGGTACAGCCAGGACTACCCTAACAACCCCCTATTAAACGCCTCAGATAATGACTGTTTTTTAAAAGCCCCTACGAGTGAACACTCGATTAGAGCTCTTAATTTGAATACAGGCGCGAAGGTCGCTCTTCAAGCTTACGACGAATTTGGGGTAAAAAGCTTTAGCGTTGATTGGGAAAAGTTAGATGTACTTCCAGAAGCCACTGCAATTAAGGCTACAGACTACAATAATTTATTCGATATTTTTGAATATGATAAAGCTATAGAAGTTATGGGAGACCAGTTAGAGCTGGTAATAAGCAACAATACTACACCATCAAAAGAGTATGTCGCTCCCAGGAAATTTCTGGATGCAGAAAGAGATAAATTCACTGATATCTTTGATGCATATGGCATCGATGGGACCCTACTAACCACTAGCTTTCCCGTTGGAATGCAATTCGAAACTCCAAAAGCAGTATCCGTAGAACAAGAGCGAATAGATCACCGAGTCTCTGAGCTACCTGTTCAAGAAGCTAACGTAGCTCCTAATGAACATAATATAGAACGAATAGTGTCATATTCGCTACAACGTCACATCGACGGAGATTGGCAAACTATTGAGAAAGCAGACACCGCTAAAGAAATTTTAATAAACCTAGAAATTGAAAAGGGACACGCAGTTCAGATAGCTTATGAGAAGTTTTCTCAAGCTGAAAAAAACCTTGATAGTGCTTACACCAAAGCTCTCGAATATGTTGGTTCAACATACAGATGCTTTGACGAGGAATCAAAAGTACCTTTTACTTCCGCAGATACATACAACGATATTAGGGATATTCAATTGGCCCATGATGTCGTTTTGCTTGTTGAGAATGAAACGGGAACATTTGCTAGACCAATAAGAGTTTCTGAAGATGGTGAGCTTGTTATCGGAGGTAGCAAAGGGCTGAAACAACCGAGATACAACAGCAGAGCAGACCTTGCACAAGACATCAACGCTGTAGTCGAATCAATATATTTTAGTAACAATAATTATCAGTGGCTTACTGATCAAAACTTTGTATTACGAGATATTGATGCAGATGGTAAGCCAGACAGAACTACTTCAAGGACATTTGAGGAAGAATTCGGCCTCAGCGTATCGGAAGTAATGTCTACATTAGTGGACCCAAGGTCGATACAAGCAAAGCTCGAAAACTCAAATCAGACAATCAAAATAAATTGTACGACGACAAACGAACTTGAACCAGTAACTGAATTAGAAATTGACAGTAATGAAGTTGCTTATGAGCTTGACAGAATCAGCTCTCAACCAAACATTATTGATATCGATACATCTGCTTTTTCTAGTGCAGATCAAAACTTCTATATCGAACCCGCTGAGCGGCAGTCAAAACCTTACACAGTTAAATCATTTGCACCTAATGGAGCTGTAAACGGTAACTATGAGTTCGATTCATTGGCTCTTGCAGAGAATAAAATTGACGCATTGAATGGCACTAAATTCACCATACCTACAACCGTTTACTATATTTCAAAGCATGGTGAAACGCCTATATCAACAACAATCGACCCTGTGGATTTACCGCTATTGCAGCCAAAAGCACCACTGCAAGAGGAACCTGGTCAACTTTCTCGAGAACTAGAAACCTGCTTAGTACAAATTGATTCAACAGATTGGGGGACGTACGAACTCCCAATATCAAATGATACCCCGATAATGTTGAACCAAGAGGGTAGCTGGGTTAATGCATCAACTGGAGAGCCGACAAAGACTCTTAGCTTAATTGAGCTATACAACATCGAAAACGCCCATACAGAAGGTTTAGATAACGATAATGAATTAACCTTAGATAGTACCAACTTCGCAGAGCTTGCTGCCGATGGTGGCTTCGATATTGATTTCAGAGAACAATATACAGGCTTGGACCATGATCTTATTGAAACCACACATGAAATAGAACCCATTGTCGATGATTTCAACTTTGATATTGACACATTAGCTAACCTTGACATGAATGAACTGGAACCTGAAATAGAGGGAGCCCAGTTAGAACAGCTCAAAGAAAATATAGTTGATGCTATTGACCTAGAAACAGACAACGAGCCTGTAAACCACGAGCAAGAACTGACTAACCCTGACGCTTGGTCCGATGAACTCACTCACGGCAATCATAACCTGGAAGAGAGCATTGAGGTTGAGGCAGAAACGGATAGCCCAGAATTACTCGATAATGCAGATGACTGGTTGGATGAATTATCTGAACTTGACGCCCCATCGTTTAAACCCTCAACAATCGACCCATTAGAGAGCGATATGCCTGATTTTTCAGGTATGGAAGACGTTGAATGGGGTCTTGATGATTTCGGCATAGATGAGGAAGAGCAAACCATTAGTGTTGCTGGCTCAGAACATGTTGAAAACCAGGGCACAATAGATTTGTTTGAGTTAGCTGACCAAGAAGTGGAAGTCCAATCCGTATCTAACGAACAGCCATCATCTGTAAGTCAAGCAGAAAGACACAGTATAGATACGACAATCAATGACGTAAGTATTGAATTGGGTCAAGTTGACCCCAAGTCCGATGGACTGGATCTTAAGCATCAGAAAACTACAGGGGTAGGCGAGCGTTCCTTGGCTGAGCAATCTATGGAGAAGATTGATAGAACGACAGATGTGCTTGTCAACTCTACAACAAGACCACCAAACAGCGATGAACAAGTAATAAAAACTAATACTGGGGCAAAATCATTAAGTCAGCTAGTGTTAGATGAACTAAATGCTACAAGTATTAACTTTAGTGACCAGTTCACACCAAAAGATACTTTTGTTGGAATTTCAAGCTTTACGACGGTAGGTGCCTGGGCCGATAGTTCGAAATATTGGAAATCAACAACCACTGTAGAAGCCTCTACTTTGAATGTTAGAAGTGAAATCGATTTACCTTTAGTAGACGTAGAAGCTCCAGATGTTAATGTGCCAACAACAGAACAATTAACGTCTATATTCGATAAATCTAAGCAGAAAGCTTGGAATGAACAACGAGCCGCAAACTCAATCCAGGCGCAAGTCGAAATGTTTGAGGAAATTGCGCTTTCTGAGAACCAAAACTTTAATGCGAACCTAGATGTTGCACCAGACCTTGATGGTACTTCCTCTTCCTATAACCCTAATAGTGAACAGACATCCTCAGATGCGATACCGTCAAAAGACACAACAAGCCCTGACATAGAAAATACAGCTCCTGCAAACGAGATAAAGGATGAATCCAGAAATGGACAACACCAAAGTGAGATAGAAAAGGAACTTTTAAAAGTACTTCAGTCACTCAAATCCTCAGATAAGGAGAGTGTGGCCCATCTTACTGGACTACTTACAAACATAGCTGAGAGTGCAGCCAAAAATGCCATAGACGTCCATGACGTTAAAAGTAGAATTGAGACACCACATAAAGTAGAAGTGACTAACCAATCAGAGGAGCCTATCCAGGTTGTAACCAAAACATTCTCGGAGACAACAAAGGTCAATATTAATGACTTCGACTTCGATGATAATCCTGATGTAAAAGCTTATGTGAAACTTGCTAATGAACTTGTAGGCGACAAAGGACAGTCAGCTATACAAAAGAAAGCAGCCTTCCTATACGCATCAAAGACATCTCCAGAATCAGATACCAAAGAGCTAACTCAAAAAGCACTTGAAGTATTGGTATCAATAAAAAAACCTGAAGACAACTTAGCTAAACAAGAATATGCATCTAAAGCTAGTGAAATAGGCAATTGGTTGGCGACTGAAGCTAGAGTGGGGATGATGATCGAATCTACACGCAATGAGCAAGGCTACGTGACGAAATTTTCTGCTCTTGATAAAAAGCTACACGCAAAGGTACATGAATATCTTACCACGCCTTCAAGCCCAATTAAGGGCGCTAATGACCCTATATACTTTAGTCGAATTTGTCTAAAGGACGCTATTGAAAAACGTCAAATACCTGAGGATACGCTTAGGCAAGCTCTTTTCGGCATATGGAATAGCCCTGTGGGTAATACAGGTGAACTATCTAAATACTACAACAAAGTTGCTACCAGACTGCACGAAACTGGAGTAAGGAAGGTAGTTAACGATCTTAAAGAGAAAGGTATTATTGAGAATGACCCTAGTAGTAGACAAAATCTACTGTATGAAGACCCACTAGATGGGACACAAAAGTCCTTAAAGATTTCAAGTTTAAAATCTGCAGCAGCTGGTTTGGTAGCAGAACGTGAAATACAAGCTGCAAAAGAAATGCCTCGAACAGCGAAGAAGAATCAACGTGAGCCATACAGCTACTTCGTAGCTAAAGCATTTGAGAATCTAACTGAAATTAGTACTCCTTTAAAAACGGAGATTGATTTAGATAAGCCATGGAGAGCAACATTGCGAAGAGGTGATGGTTCGCGTTCTGATATGAACTCCAAAGAGCAAGAAACTATGGAGATTACAAGATAACAATGATTTCTTATCTGTTCCTGGTAATTACTGGTAGTCTCATTGCAAAGATCACTTATGTCATAGCTGGATTACTGCCACAAATTGAAGAAGATGAGATCAGAAATGATCTCATCACCTATTATCCTGAATACTCTTTAGAACCAAGTAACCGTGAAGGACGGTTTGACTTCACTAGCTTATGCAAAAGTGTTGGATACTGGGTACCTTTCTCCTGCATTGCTGGTGGCCTGAAGGGAAACAACCAAACTTATAAAGAGGTATTTGTATTAGAAATTACCGTAGCCGCTTCAACGGTGACTCTATACCAAATAGCAACTTCATTTGAGCAGTTTCTTTTAATGCTCATTTTCTTTTGCCTAACAGCAATGGCGTTTTTGGTTGACCTAGCGAGTCAATTTCTACCAGAAAAACTAACAAATTTCATTTTATGGTCTGGTTTGGTTCTGGCTTGTACAGAGTATGGCTATCTATCTTCCGAAGAATCGCTTAGCGGTGCTTTATTAGGGTATGGGCTTCTTTACCTTTTCAATACTATGCATAAAGTGCTTTACAAAAATATTGGAATGGCAAATGGTGATTTAAGGCTGGGGGCTGGTATAGGGGCTTGGGCTGGCGTAGAGATAACAATGCTCACAATACTCTTTATGTTTGTGTTCATCGTCATAACATACATAAGAGGAACGAGAGGGCAGTATCCACTGGGGCCATATATAGTGATAAGCTCTTACATAGCATTCATAGTCAACAATCCCAGTTTTTTAACTATTAATTTTTAAATTAAAGCAGCTATCGTAGCTGCTTTATTTTCTAATATGAATAGTAATATGGGCCCTACCAAACCACTACCTCATGTTACTTTCATCCAACCCATATTCTGTCTCCGCTAAATCGAGTAGCAGATTTAAAAACTCATCATTCGTTGAAGACTTAGCTACTCTCTTACATAAGGAATCAAACCTTTTTTTGGTAAGCTTAGACAGTGCCATTGTGGTTGTTGAAGTTTTATCACGAGATTTCGCAGCATGAAACAAACCGACGAACTTATCTACTCTAGACTCTGGAAAGAAAACCAATAATTGCATGAAAGTAGACCGAATCTTCTGTACATCCGTTTCATCAATTTTATTAAGCTGAGATTGAATTGCTTTAGATGTTGTACGAAAACCATCCGGGTCATTGCAGTGGTTAAGTGCCAAAAAATTATCGTTAGCATCCAGAATCCACTTTAAAAACTGGTAGTTATTTGGCCCACGTATGTTAACTTTTTTGCTTAATGAATTAGACATGAGTATCGGCCTTTTTATACAGCGTGAAAAACACGGTCGTCCATAACCAAGCTAAAACGTAAAATCCCTCGCCGGGAGGAGCTGTAAGCAAACATCCAATAGATACAATTACCACTGCAACCTCAACGGCCTTTAAGAGGGTAGGAGATAGTACTCCACCTTTGAACTTATGAATGATGCATAGCAAACCAAGTACAAATGCCGACGTCATAAAGACTAAGACTGCATTTCCTTCAACAACTGATGACACCAAACTTACGGTAGCAAATAGGGCAAGTAACATCATAAATTTGTTAAAAATCTTTAGCATTTGTACTCCTGATCTCTTAGTTATATATACTCAAAGTCAGCATGCTTAGAAGCTTCAGTACCTACGTACGAGTATTCCGCTTTTCTCACACGAACAAAGAGGGGGCTATAGCTATTATGTTGGTTGAAGTGGCCAACAGCATGGTTTCTTTCGTCAGCGATAGCTCTTTCGATTAAAGCTGATTTAAACTCGCTATACGTAGTGCTCCTATTACCATCGGAATCCTCAGGTAACTCCAAAATCAAATTCAATATCAAATCTGAAAATTTATCATTTGGTTCTGGTAGCTCAGAGTCGAGTCTATCGAGTAAGGAAATCGAATCTGATATCACACGGTAGATTAGAATATCAGTAAATTTAAGCTTCTCGAGATCATTAGAAAACTCAGAATCGATGCCTTCAACTCTGTTTAGAATTGAGCCGAGAACATCGTTAATAGCAACGTCTGACTTGGATTTGAGTATTTCTTCATCAACCTCACTACTTTTGAGTGACATCAGAGTAGAACAAAGCTCATCGACAACGATTTGAATTGATTTTTCATAAATTGAGTCTCTTGTAGTTAGCAATCGCTCGCAGAATGACATGTGTCTTTCAGCAATATGAATCCTTTCAAGTTCTGAGTTCAACAAAGATCTCCTAGATTCACCTGCCTTTTCATACTGAGAAACTTTTCTGTTTAATCGTTGCAGTTCCTCTTGTAACTTATCAACTCTTAACGAGAAATCAGAGCACTCTGCTTTTAACAAACGTAAGTCAGAAGAGGTTGATTCAAGAGATTCGATTTTCTCAAGCTTCACCTTCTTATCTGCCTTAGCTTTTCTCAACTGTGTACGATTAGATGCAATTGAAGCGTTAGCTTTCTTGGCTCGTTCAATATATAAACTGGCAAGTTCAATTAGTCTTAGATAAAGAGGTTGTCGAGCGCCTTTATAAATGCTTCTTTGAGATTCAATAGCGCTTCTAGTGCATCTCTTTAAAGAGTCAACGCTATCCCTATTAAAAAGCACGAGCTGGTCTTTCTTAAGAATAATGTCCTTAGCAATAAAATCTTCAAAACGTTCGTCATACAGCTTTGCTGTCCTCTCAGATATCTCTTTTATGCTTTTCTCGCGGAATTCAGAGTTACTTAACGTTTGGTTTGGTGCATTCTTTAGTACGTCCATCATTATTTCTTCTGAACGACGAAGAGAAACATCAACGTTATCCAGTAACAGCTCAGTAGGACGAAGAGTATTGCTCTCATCAATCGTGCATAATCCCGCTCTAACGAAATACATTAAAGCGTCTTGCACTTTGAAAGGTATGTCAGAACCATAAGAGACATTATTCAATAAATTTGAGCGCTCTTGTAGAAACTCTAAATCTGAGTCACTTCTTAATGCGCGAGCTTGGGCCCGTACTGCTCTTGATATTTGGCATGAAAATAGGGCAATTGAAATCTCATCAACAACTTTAAAAATCTTAGCTGCAAATCTTGTAATCCTATTATCTAAAGAGTTAGTTAGGGTCAAGTAGCCTAATCGCTCATCTAGCCACATGAAATCCTTATGACAGATAAGCAAAGAGTGAGCTAATTCCTCTCTTTTATGTACAGGCAGCTTTTTAGGCATGAGAGGTAGTAAGATTTGCTCTTGTATCATCCCATTGAACTTTACAGCTCGTTCTGCGTGGTTAAGAAGGTTTTCTAACTTAACGTTAAAGTTGTTTGGAATAAGGAAAAGCGTAGACTCTTTAGTATTTCTCTCACGACCCTTTATACGTGTGTCATTGAACTCAAAATAGAGCCTCTTAATTTTGAGTTGTCTCGTGTCGACTTTTGGTCTGAACTCTAGGATTTTCATCAGCCCCAAAACATTAAATGGTTTTTCACTAAATGCTTCTTGATGTCCAAGCTTGGGGTTAAAACTCTGATATTTGGGATCGGCTAAACGTTGGGCAAGTAGCCCAATTTCAATTGGGACCTGAGAGTACAGGTAATCAAACAGATTTTCGAAAAACTCATCCCACGATTTAACTAGTTCCTTGCCAAACGAATCTACAAGTACACTCTTGATGACACGGATTCTTTCGGTACTAACAGTTGCTTCTGGGTACTCCACGTCAAGAAATTCTTTAATCTGAGCTTGAGTATGTGGACCCTCACCATTTAGCCCTAGTGCCAACTCTAAAATTCGGGCGTTGCGTTTGGGATTCTCTAGTAGTTCAATCTTTTGAACAATGTCTGCCAGCCTAGAGATAAGTAACTTTTTGGTTTTTGGCATTCTTATCACCTTAAATCAAAGGTTTACTACTTTTGTATTTATTATATTGCGGTAATAACCATATTGCTAAGAATTCTATTATATATTATAGCAAATGTTAAGTCAGCTTTGTGTTAATAAAATTAGATATATGCTATAAATGGACTATAAACAATAGAAAGTGGAGTTCACAATGACTGTAGAGCTAGAAGAGTTAAAAAGCCCTTGGGTGGAACTGTATGAACAATGTTTAGAATCAGCATACGATTACCCTTACAGTGACTTAGAAGGTTTCCCTGGCTTATACGCCAGAAGACTTAAAACAGCAATTTTGCTAAAACAAAATAGGAACAAAAAAATCAGTATAACTGAAGCAAGTACGATTGCAGATAGAGCAGCAAAACACACCCTAGTCGAACTTAGGGCTAAGTTCACAGAGCGTTGTAGTTTTTCACACATCAAAAACGAGCTCAGAAAGGGTAGTGCTAGCCAGATTCCAGGAAGAAAAATAATAGACAATGGTATGGCTGCAAAATTCATGAACATTGTCGTTGGTTTCCCTACCTATAAACTAAGTTCTAACGAGATTAAATTTCTCCTTTCGAAATTCGATAGTGACTTAGTACACTACGATAGTGAGAAGTGGTACATAACGATCAAGGTTTTTGAATTGCATTTAGAAGAGGCGGAACCGACACCACAAGAGATGGCTGTTCTGGATAGCGTTGCACGATCTTCAATTCCTAGCATTATTGCATACACATTGGACTCAGATTACAAGATCGACTGGAAGGACTTTTTTAACGCTGTTAAAGCAAGAGTTAAAGAAACAGTTAAACAAGGTTTTAATAGGTTCAAAAGTCGGAAAGGGGACTTAGACAATGAACAAATTGAGGCTCTCTTTGACGAATAAAATCGCTACCAACTCCTTTCAAAAGTGGGGCTTAACTAAACAGTGCTAAGCCCCATTAGCCCCATTTTTCTTAAGCTATCAGCAATGACTCCATGTTGAAATTATCAATAGCTAAGCTATCAGAGACACCATCTTTACTTTCAAGATAATCATCTTTCGTAGAAAAAGCATCTGGCTGTTCAGTTTGCCCCTCAACAGCTCTAAAGCCAATAGGGTGGTTTGAAAGCTTTTCAATACTTGAAGCTATTTTAGCCAAATGTTGCTCAACATTTTCGAGTGTCTTGTACTCATTACACTTAAACCTTTCTTTATTACTTTGGTTTTGAAGGAAATGAATAGCAGAATTCATCATATTGATAGCATGTTGGTTGACATCATTAAGAGCTTGCTTGGGATCGTTTTCGGAATGTGCAGACAAATAAGTATGAACGAGACCTTGGTGATACACAGAAGAATCCGTTATGTGTATGCTAGCTCTTCTCTTTACTTTATCAATGTGTAACCCTAAGTTGCGGCACCAATCCCAGTCTCTGATCTCATGAGGGAGGATGTTATCAAAATAATACATAAGCTTATCGAACTCACCCTCTTCGATGAAATACCCAATTCTAATTAACTCTTCGACTAACGATTTGAGAGTTATTGATTTTGAATTCGCTAACTCTCGGCATTCTGTTGAGTAATCATTTGGTATCCTTATTTCCACTTTTAATGAAAAGCGCCCCATGACCTTTGCCTACTTATTCTTTTTGTTGTTTTGGTACCAAAGCTCTGCAAACAACTCAAGGCCCCAAGCGTTTAGCTTGTCTGCTTCATCTGGTATGAGGAATGAGTTGTTATCTTTACCGTAATACTCTTCAATTAAAGGTGTAATTTCTTCACGCAATGCGGCAATAGTACCTCCAATGAATATGATTAAATCAATATCTACAGCTTTAGATAAGGTATCAGTGATTGCGCCAAAAATCTTACTAGCTAGCTCCTTCCGTGCATTCTCTGCCCATTCTGAATGATCTTTTTCAACCCCCCGAACTGTAACAATACCTTCATCAATTAACTTACGGCACTGCTGATGTGTGGGTGTGGTGAAACCTAAATCGTAAAGGTAGTTGGATGCTTTTTTGACAATCTGATTGAACCCGATGTCCTGGGTGACAGAACGATCCATATCAATAGTTCCATCGTCAAACACAGCTATATCAGTTGTTTTACCACCAGGATCAGCGATTGCGATCGTTTTTCCTATGTATTCAGGGTTATGTACCAACATCCCTGAATCATCTCTCTTAAATAGGAATACACGAAGGGCTGCTAGTGCTTCGGGCTGAACAAGTAGAGCTTCAATATTTGACTTCCGCAGCTTCGATTCCGGGTCAGTACCTAAGTGATCAAAAGATCTCTGCATAGAGAGCATCTTTTGCTTAACATTGTTTTCGTTGACGGACCCATCTGTTTTAAAGAACTGTCTTAATGGCATTCCAGTACAAAGAACGTACTTTTTATTGAGTAACTCATCTCCAAATTGATTTAAGCCATGCTGCAGTAAAACCTGAGCTGCTTCACTATTGGAGAAGTCATCGTTCCTGGGAATAGGTTGTTTTACCTCACCAATGGTGTAAGCGTTACCTGTAACAGCAGAAGTAAATTTCGTTTGAACAGGAGCATTACTTGATACTGAAAAGGTTTCATCTAGTACCGCAAAACGTTCAGTCGAACGTTGGATGTGTGTAGGAAAGGAGGTTTTAACAGATTCAGCTGAGATCTTATGTTGGGCATTACCGTCATCATACCCAATAAATAGTGTTGAACAGTCGTTAAACATAGTAAAATATCTCTATTGTTTTTTAGTGATAAATGCAATATATAGCATGTCTGTGACAACCTCAAATATTTTCACTTTAGGAGGCAGGTGTTGATTGAAGACTGGCGAGAGAAGTTAAAGGAGAACTTGGAGAGAAATTACCAAATAGAAGTATCATCTCTCTATATATCGAAAAAGAATCGAATGGTATATGTACAATTTTCTGACAGTTCAAATGTACAAAAATACTTAGGTTTAAATTTAGACCTAGTCGATGTAGTGATTAGACAAAATACATGGGAATATTGCCAGAATAGCAAGGTATCAACGTTAATTGAAAAACGACATAGAGTAAAACTACCAAAGAATAAAATGAGTAAATATTGCTTCGAATCTTAGTAAGAGTAATCGAAAACTAAGTTATTTTTTATCAGAAGATCTATTTAACTTTAGTTAAATAGATCTTCTGATAACCTATTTTATGGTAAATGGCCATTATGTTTAATACTCACAAATTTCAAATTCACAGGGGAAAGAGATTTCACATAGTCAACTTTCAAAAGGAGGTATCTAACTTATTGATATTTGGTAGGTGGTAACAACTACGTGTACAAAATTCCAATCGTCGCGAATTTAACATAACATAGATAATATACACTAAGAGTGTAAGAGCAATTTTAATATGTCCTCTTATACTTAATGAACATGCAGAGCTTTGAGTACCTCAACCGATGCTAAATCCCATGATTGACCGAGACTTTAATCGTATTACAGTGATGCAAAATGTTCGCGAACACCGCCTTCGTCAAATCGACGATTTAGGCTGCAAATATATATAATTTAAGCCCTCGACAATTGGAAGCTTATGTAGTCAGTTAAGCCAGTTTGGTGCTTCTACGTTAGCACATACGTCAAGAGCCGAATCAAGCAACCGACGTTTTCTTTGCCTAATCATCTGAACATCATGGGAGCTCAATACTTTGATTTGTAGCTAACATTCGCTTGTGAGGTTCTAACGGAACAACACAACTTGGCTCTGACTGTCTATACACTAAGTCAGTTGATGACAGTCGATGGCCCCACGTGCCACACTAGCCATTTGCTTGCCAACCTCGTTATTCACATAGGTCAAATAATAAATAGTATTTTCAATTTCTGAATACAAAGGTGGAAGGTTATCATTAAGGTTCCAACCTCATTTTAAAGTAAATTGTTCTGAGCTCCTTGCTCTAAGTAGACCTCAGTTGCTCTCCCCAACATCCCCCTGGCCTTCACTCAAAATATTCACATTATTTCAAAAGATACGTCTCTTAACATCTTAAAAATGGACGCACCTATCGCTTTGGCAACATCACACATTGAGCTGTCTAAAGCTAAAACATGCTCTTAAGTTGATAACTTAAGATAAATCCACCACAGCACTTAATTACTCACAGTTGTAGATATGCCCTGGCAAAGGGTCTTTTTTGTCCTGACCGATTAGTGGCTATTTGGTGGGACTGTAATGGCAATTGGATGGCATTAATCAAGCTAATATACCCGATGGACATTTAATAAGTGAGTAAAGCATTACGTCACAGTGAGAGTAATCGGACACTTAAAGGTCATAGAAAGGAGCCCAAAAGGACAGTGTAATTTTTGATATTTACAAATATGGGAGAAAAACAAGTCTGTTAAACAAAACGCAGACCCTTCTTTAGAATTAAAATATTTTAATACTTTTAAATTTAAAATAATTAAAAGGGCTTCGCCAAAATATAGATCGAAATAATCAATGTCAAGTTCTTTGATATTGCATTGTGATCGGGGGATGACGGGTTGGCTGGGGCCGAGCTGTCGGGGGTGACCCCCAAGAAGCGGGAAATTAAGCATTTAGGGCTTTAGCCCTAAGTGCTTAAATGGATAATTCGCTATATCCAGAGTGATCAATTGACTCTGTCATGGTGATCTTGCGACCAAAGAATGACCACTCTAATTTACGTACTAAACGTGTTTTGTACTGGACTTCTGAAATTACAGAAGGCGTAGTTTCCACACCAAACGTTTCTCTCAGTAACTCTTGTGCCTTAGCAACTATTGACCCCTGCGTAATCTCGAATTGAAGATCGAACAACTTTTCTTTCACAAGGTCTCCGATAGGTGTTTCTGAGGCTTTGCCGAATTCATATTTTATTCCCAGTTCACAGTAGACAGCGTTTGGAGTTTTTTTCTGAAATTCCGCGCTAAAGAATCTCCCCTGAGTTAAACCCATATCGTTATCACCAACTTGACCAATAATCTTGCCGTTAGTGATGTAGAAGTTATGAACTGTTACTTTCATTTTTTGTCCCGCCAGTAGTATTCCCAACTGTTTCCATTATACCAAAACCAGATTAAAATACCACATTAAAACACAAACAAAAGTAAAATATACTTAACTATTATTATTGACTTTTATCCAGACAAAGACGACACAATAGGGCTCGATAGAGGGTTAGCTTTTTAGGCGAAGCCGTTAAGAAAAGCGTTGAAATTTCTTTTAGCTGCCGAAGGCAGATCATTTAGGCCACCAGCCCCCTGCCATAGCAATGACAACGGGGTTTATGTTGGCATTGCTATGGCGCTGGAGGTCTAGCAGCCTTGAGCGATACATTGAAATGCATCAAACCTTATTACTGCACTAAGGATGACAACGTCTTTTTGTTGGCGTCCATAGTGAATTAGGTTTGATTGAAATTTCAATGACAACACTTAGCGAGGAACGAGCTTTAGTGATGTAGGGGTAAGTCCGGCGGGTGGGCCTCGGTGGCGACTAGGGGGAACCCCTATTAGTGGAGAGCGTCCAATTGAAACAAATTTACTTGTTACAATTGGATAGTTATTAGTATTAAAATTAAAAGTATCGCCAATTTTACTCTTTGCTTTGTACTCGTTTTCGTTTTGATAGTTTCTACAATTTTATCTATTAGACCGAAAGCCTCTGCAAACCCAACAATTAGTACAAATACTGTAAAAGCATCAGCCACATTTGAGAAACCCAAACGCTCAAAAATAAATGTTAGAGCGTCAGCTACTGCGTAAATGCGTAATAACAATGCTGCTAAATTCAATATGTTCCCCCTACCCTTAATATATTCCTTTTCAATTAGCTAGTATGTTCAATTGATATATGTCAGATATCACTAGATAAGTTTGAAACTAGATAATAATGAATCTGGCTCATTGGTCTGTTCGATTATTAAGGGTTGTCCTGACACATCCCATTCATAAGTAGAAACCGTCTTTCCCCTAAACTGTTTCATCACTTTTAACCTAGGTTCATTAAACTTCTTCCCTAGAAGAAACTTACCTATTGAAATTACTTTTGATAAAGAAGAACCACGATGCCCTTCCTCTGATAAGCAACTTAGGATTTCTACGATATTATGTCTTGTGTCGATATCCGAGTTAGTACCTAAGATAAAAGCTATGTCTGAGTCCATGTATATTGAATCATTGATCACCTTTTCATAGGTAATCGAAATAAACTTACCCTCTACTAAACCGACATTGTTTTTCCCAACATAACCGAATAAACGACTGCAAATAATGGTGTAATTATTGATGATAACTTCTAATTTCATACTGCCCCCAAGCCTATGATATTTATTTGTTCAGAGTATGTATTATAAATAAACGCAACTATAAATACCATATTAGAACACACAATAAAGTAAAATATACTTAACTATTCTAGTTGACTTTAGACCGGACAAAGACGACACAATAGGGCTCGACAGAGGGTCAGCTTTTTAGGCGAAGCCGTTAAGAAAAGCGATACAAAAGCTTCTAGCTCGCCGAAGGCGATTCATTTAGACCACCAGCACCCTGCCATAGCAATGACAACGGGGTTTATGTTGGCATTGCTATGGCGCTGGAGGTCTAACAGCCTTGAGCGATACATTGAAATTCATCAAACCTTACCACTGCACTATGGATGACAACGGATTTTTGTTGGCGTCCATAGTGATTTAGGTTTGAATGAAATTTCAATGACAGCACTTAGCGAGGCACGAGCTTTAGTGATGTAGGGGTAAGTCCGGCGGGTGGGCCTCGGTGGCGACTAGGGGGAACCCCTGTTAGTGGAGAGCAAATATTGCCCAGTAAATCTGAGCAATATTTATCTATTGATGGTCGAATGACAACGCTGCTCTTTCAAGCTCCTTCTCTAGCTCCACAAGGCGTGTCGGAAGTAACGCAAAAGAAAACAAGGTCAATAATGATTCGATTGAATCCCGCCATTGAGCCGTTGACTGAAGTATTTCTAGAACCCCGAAATCTGCACAAATCTGTTTTAGCTTAACTTCATTGTTAGCTTTTTCTTCACGCTTAAGGGCAACCTTCAAGAATTCATCGAATTTATTCTGAGACATTTCTTTGACTGAAACAAAGCCAGTTCCTTTTTCTGTCCATACCATTAGATGCGGTTCTCCGCTGAATACACTGATCTGGTCTTTATAGTGCTTACTAATTAGCTCAATCTGTTTCTCAGTTCTCATAGTGGTGCCCCTACTTCAATAAACTAATGTGATTTGGTTTGTTACTCAATAGCTCTGCGATCTCAAACTGCTCCGCTACATACTCGACATTAGGGATTAAGGTAGGCTCCCATGTACTAAGCGCGACCTTTCTGCCTTGTTGAACATCATCAACAATGTTGTCTAGACTTTTGACGCTACATACCTCATACAAGCTTGTACCAAATTCATCATTCTCTACTACACATGTAGCGAACGTGCCAACGTCCTTAGATTCAATGATTAATAGACGTACTTCTGACTCCTGTTTAACCCCGCCTACTATATGACCAATAGTCACTTTTTCAATGTTTTGAATAACTGTCTTCATAATGCCCCCAAGCAATTTAACAATATAAACAGTAACTTACTTGTATTTATTATATCAAACCACCCAGTTAAATACCACATAATAACACGATGTATTGAAAAATAAGTATTGTCCTTTCGATTGACATTAGCCCCGACAAAGGCGACACAATAGGGCTCGATAGAGGGTCAGCTTTTTAGGCGAAGCCGTTAAGAAAAGCGATACAAATGCTTTTAGCTCGCCGAAGGCGATTCATTTAGACCACCAGCACCCTGCCATAGCAATGACAACGGGGTTTATGTTGGCATTTCTATGGCGCTGGAGGTCTAGCAGCCTTGAGCGAGATAAACTTTTGCACCCTAGGGTAGCAATCTGAATGACAAATTCTTTTCTTTGGCAATCAGATTGCTCTAGGGTTTCATTAAATGAAGCACTTGAAGAGGAACGATTCTTAGTGCTTAGGGGTAAGTCCGGCGGGTGGGCCTCGGTGGCGACTAGGGGAAACCCCTGTTAGTGGAGAGAAAATTGTGAATGCGTTATATTGTTTACTCGCAACAAAAAGCCCTGAACTTAGTCAGGGCTTCTCTAATTAAAGCTTGGTTAAGCGGCTTGTTCTGTTGCTCCATTAATGTCACCACTATCATCGCTCATACTTTGAGAACCAAAGTACTGATCCTCTAACTTTTGCCGTGCTTCAGAAAGTGGTACACCCAGGGTTGTAAGGAGTTTATTTGCAGCCAAGTCAATGCTAGTTTTATTCACTGACATATTGCCACTCTTGTCATCTATGATGCGGCCAGTAAAGTCAGACGTACCTAGATCGCGTGAGTAGTTAAGTTCTTCAAGCTTATCCCACTGAACTGCTTCGAGAGAGCCATAGTGATTCATTGCGATATTTCCAGCTACTGCAACAGCCTTTAGTGTAGCTACATGAGTTAGAATACAGGTATTACGGAATTCTTCTGCTGACGTATCGCTGAATGCTAAGCCTCCCCAACCCATGGCTCTAGAAACAGTAGTCCAAAACTCGTTTGCTAGCTGGTACTTTGAATCAGAGATTTCTTTTACTTCCTTACTCAACCCCAGCAGGATTTGGTTGATATCTTTGATAGCTTTCAAAGGAAAGTACTTTTCAGACTTCTTGGTGATCGTATTGTGCTCCATATCAACCAGGTCTTTAAACGCAACGCAGTTCTCAGTTATGTAACGAGCTAAACATGGAAGAGGGTCACGTGTATTAAAGGCATCTGAAATACTTTGTTGAGGTTTGGCCAAGTTTTGGTTGATGTCACAAAAGCCCAACTGCCTCTCTTTAAGTGTCAAGTTCGTATATAGCATAATAGGAACATCTACGTTCTCTAGATCAAAACCTAACTCGGCGAGTTCATCACACAACATTTCTAGAGCGAAGTCGATTCCAACAGAACGATGTTGGCCATCGAATAGCTTAATGGAACTATCCATAGATATATGAAGTAGACCAACTCGCGCTCCTTCCATAACCTCTTCAAATTCAGGCTTTTTATCTTTCTTCGACACAACCACACCAATGATAGTTGGGATGATGTAAAAACGCTTATAGTTGTTCACAAGGTATTTCGCGAAATCTTTCGCTCGCTTCATATTTACCTCTCGCTGGCTACGTTTAAGTACACTACCCTTGTTATCGATGTTTAGTAGTGAGACCAATACTGAAGCTGGAACATTCACTAGATGAAATGGTTTGAATTGCTTACCTACAGTACAAGGAAGTGAGTATGCGAAGTTTTTATCAATTGACATATTTTAGCCCCCAAGCTATTTAAAAATCAGTTAACATGAAAACTATGCCTTTGTTTTCATGTATTTATTATACACCCTCACCCCAAAAAATACCACATTGTAACACCAAATATTTAATAATTATTGTTGCCTTTTTTGATTGACATTAGCCCCGACAAAGGCGACACAATAGGGCTCGATAGAGGGTCAGCTTTTTAGGCGAAGCCGTTAAGAAAAGCGATACAAATGCTTTTAGCTCGCCGTAGGCGAATCTTATGACCACCAGCATTCTGCTAGGTCGGTGACAACGGGGGTTTGTTGGCAACGACCTAGCGCTGGAGGTCAACAGCCTTGAGCGGCAGCACTTAGTGAGGAACGAACCTTAGCGCTGCAGGGGTAAGTCCGGCGGGTGGGCCTCGGTGGCGACTAGGGGAACCCTGTTAGTGGAGAGCAAATCAACAACCTGCCGCTTTGGGCAGGTTGTTGATATCAAGCACAACAAGAGTCTACTGATACACCTTCTAGGTATTGATGAGCCTTACCAATGTCTGACCAGTAAGTCAGCTTTTTGAGCCTCATTGATGGGAACTGCGTTAATGACCAGATTTTATCAAAAGCGCTATTTGCCTTTTCTTCGTCATCATACGCTGAATGAATACTCCCAGTTATTGAGTTGTATAAGACGATAGCGTTATATTGTTTTGTGTTTGTTGACTTACTAACAGTACCAAATTCTGTTGCTGTGCCTGGTTCACATGAGCCTAGCTTGATTGTTTTTTTAGTGTCCTCTTTCTGTCCTACTTCATAAGCCGATGCTAGTTGAAGAGTACCAGCAACGCCTCCATTGCAAGCTGCTTCAGTGTCAGCTGGTAGGAATAAACCCCCATTGATACAAACAACCGCCTTTAACTCTTCGCAGTACATCACTGATAAGCGCTGGTTCGTGTTAGGGATGAATACCATAGCAGGTATAAAAGTTTCCTCTCCAGTAACCATATGTGTAAAAGTATTTAATTCCATACATGCCCCCAAGCATTTAAATAATTGATTAAACTGGCGTTATTATATACTAACCCTTACAAATATACCATATGATAACACAATATTTTATAAATTATTGTTCCCATATTTTATTGACTTTGGGAAGGACAAAGGCAACACAATAGGGCTCGATAGAGGGTCAGCTTTTTAGGCGAAGCCGTTAAGAAAAGCGATACAAATTCTTTTTGCTCGCCGAAGGCGATTCATATGGCCACCAGCATTCTGCTAGGACGGTGACAACGGGGGTTTGTTGGCATCGTCCTAGCGCTGGTGGACAACAGCCTTGAGCGGCAGAACTTGGTGAGGGACGAGCCTTAGGGATGCAGGGGTAAGTCCGGCGGGTGGGCCTCGGTGGCGACTAGGGGGGACCCCTCTTAGTGGAGAGCTAAAATCTCACAAACCCACCTAATAAAAAGAGGCTCCCTTGGGAGCCTCTTTTTAGCGTATGATAAAAATCATCGATATAGTCATGTTTGAGTAATCAAGCACTCTTTATGACCAAATAGTGTAAAACACCCTGAATATGTCAAATGTTCATTCCCGGTAAATCTATTCAGATACACTCTCATTTGAACTAGGTAGTAACCGGTATCAAAATGCTCGTTGCAAACTTCACAGTCGCCAAACTTACATGTACCACTGCCAAGCTGTGTTAGCCTATACACATGTCGTAGATCACTTGTATCAGTCATCACTCAATTACCTTGTAGTTTAATCTATCCTAGAACTGTAAAGCCTTTAAGTTTTGCAAACTTGTTTGACACACTAAATCCTTTGACGACATCTAAAGGTAATCTCTGTCTTTTTATTATCCACCATGCTTTTCTTATGTGTAGCAATGCGAGTCTACGTTTTTTATTTATCGTCTCTTCTTGCTTTGTTGGTCCGCAATTTCGTAGGTAACTAAGAAGCAAACAATACAGACCATCTAAGCATTCGACCTGAAACCAGATGTCACTGCCAAAACTTGGAATGTCCTCCAGTTCGAAACAAACCTGTTGCTTTCCATCAATTTCTCTAAATTTCATATTGCCCCCAAGCAATTGCTAACAACTATTATATATTATAGCAAGTGGCCGAGTTAAATACCACATTTATACACATGTAATTTTGGTAGTCTATTGAGAGCTTTGATATTGAAAGAGACTGATATTATGTTTTCTTCTGGCTTAAGGCTCGATAGCGGACCTGAGCCGCTATCATAAGGTTATTTTATTCTTAGATGCTCACCACGCTCATCCGGCTTTAGAGTGAAGAGTATGTAATCAACCTGCTCTATACAGATCTCATAATCATCGTTGATTAGTAGCACCTCCCTATCATCAGTACTGGATGTGTATTGCTGGGTAACCTTCCCTTTTAATACTTTATCTTTATTGAATACCTTTAATCCTACTAATCTCATACATTCTCCTTACTAGCAGTGATTGAATGATGAACGGCCTCCTTATGGAGTTCTAATATCTCCTTGCTTGTAAGGTAGCTATGAATCTCATTTATTTTCTTAATTACTTCAGAATGATCGTTGAAAAGTTGTTTGCGCTTATCCCATACGACTTCGTGGTGTGCTAGCTGTCCTGGTAGTGTCTTGTCATGAATGCCATAGACATATGTCCCTTCTCTGATTTTCTTTTTGACCAGCATCTTAGACATTAAAAAAATGATGAGTAGGTCCGTTTCTATGATCTGAGTAGTGAGGATAATACCGAAGAATAGACAGTCCTCCCGGTCTACGTCATCGATGTGAATCCCATTGTAACCATTCGAAAAGTAATACACTGGACTGCCTGGTTCCAGATTGTATGAAAAATAGAGATATGCATTTTCATTCTTCTGGAACAGCTCTTTCCTTCTCGCAATCTGAGTACCATATTGATCCATGTAATTATAGTTACAGATGTGCATTTCAGGGCACAACGATATGGTCTTTCCGCAGGTAGTTATGTACTTCTTTCTCTTGCTTATAGATAAGCTGCTTATTGTTTTGGTCATATTGCCCCCAAGCAATTGTTTTTCAAATGTATTGTTACATTAGCAATTAAAGAAATTATACTAAAACATGCCATAAGATACCACATTCACACACCTAATATGGTTAAATATACTTAACTATATTGATTGACTTTACCTCGGACAAAGGCGACACAATGGGGCTCGACAGAGGGTCAGCTTTTTAGGCGAAGCCGTTAAGAAAAGCGATACAAATGCTTTTAGCTCGCCGAAGGCGATTCTAATGGCCACCAGCATTCTGCTAGGACGGTGACAACGGGGGTTTGTTGGCAATGTCCTGGCGCTGGTGGACAACAGCCTTGAGCGGCAATACTTGGCGAGGCACGAGACCTAGCATTGCAAGGGTAAGTCCGGCGGGTGGGCCTCGGTGGCGACTAGGGGGAACCCCTGTTAGTGGAGAGCAGGTAAGCCGCAATGTTTACTCATTGCGGCTTACCTGGGGTCAAGTACCCATTAATTAGTAAACACTTAGGTTTATTACTTCCGTACCGCTTTCAGCCAATGTGGCAATTTCTGGCTCAATATCTACCAGTTGGTCATATACTGAAAGCTCCTTGGCAGCGGCTATGTCTAGATAATATTCAGTTTTATCGGGGGTAGTAGCAATTGCATTCGTCTCTGGCAACGATTCAGCTTGAAAAGCTGCTATTGGTAAGTACTTAAACATGTCTTTCCTCCTAACATTTACAAATGATCTTGCTTGTCAGATGACACTCATTGCTCTTTCGTAGAACAGACAGAAGTTCGCTCTGTCTGTTTGAATTCTCTCTTTAACCTTATCTTGCGTTGATTCTCTTAGCGCATCTAACACCTTTACTAATATGGAAGCAGTGAATGCGTCTATCAGTAGTGGTTGAAGACCTAGTTCTTTAGATTCATCAGTAAAAGAAATTGTTGTGAGTGATTTATTGATTAATTCATTTGGCCAAACAAAGAGCATTGCTTGGCCTTGAGCGACTTTTTTAAGATTATCGTAATTGCAGAACTCTGTTTTCATATTGCCCCCAAGCAATTGTTTTCAAATAGATAGTTACATAAGCAACTAAGGAAATTATACTAAAACACGCCCTAAAATACCACATTTACACATTTTACATAGTAAAATATACTGAACTATATTGATTGACTTTGGACCGGACAAAGGCAACACAATAGGGCTCGATAGAGGGTCAGCTTTTTAGGCGAAGCCGTTAAGAAAAGCGATACAAATGCTTCTAGCTCGCCGAAGGCGAATCATATGGCCACCAGCATTCTGCTAGGACGGTGACAACGGGGGTTTGTTGGCAACGACCTAGCGCTGGAGGTCAACAGCCTTGAGCGGCAGCACTTAGTGAGGAACGAACCTTAGCGCTGCAGGGGTAAGTCCGGCGGGTGGGCCTCGGTGGCGACTAGGGGTATCCCCTATTAGTGGAGAGAAATTTTTATGTTTCGATTGTAGTTGATTGGTTTTATGTACACCAGAGAAAAAAAAGCCCCGACAATATTGCCGGGGCTGGTCGCTTGGGGAGCGGTTATTCTGGTGCTGGTTCTCTATATACCAGCAATCTTCCACTAATTGACTTTTGATTGCTCTTTCCCTTATGGGGGACACAGATAGAGTACAAGGAAAAATGTTTAGCCTTCACCACTTCTGTTAGGCATTGGCTTTTAAACCTACGCTCGAGAATGTTCAGGCTGTCTTCTAAAGTATGCGAAAGAGGTTCAGGCTTTCTCTCTACTGCTGACCCACCTAAATTGTAATAATATAATTTCCACATAAAAAACAACCCAAAACCAATACCAAGTCTAATGTACATTCAAGCTAATGTTTGCTTCAAGTTCGAGTGTGAAAATCGTATCTTCATAGCTATAAACCACAGTGTTATTACTAACGATTGGTTCTGACATTAAGAACAACTCTGACATATCGAGAAATGACTGCTTATCTATCTGTTCCTGTGGAAAGCTACCCACCTGTACTGTGATAACCTTAGTAAATCCAATCCATTTCTTTACATCTTCATGTTGCTTTTTCTTATTGGCAATCATAGATTTGATGTAGCTACTTCCTTGCCCTTCCTTCTCTTTTCCACTTTCGACGCTGACGACTTCGGAATGATTAAGCTTGATAGGCTCCTTGTTAGAGTTGTCTTGCTGACCATTACTAGATGGCTCGTTAAGGCATGAGTAATCAGCCAACATACCAATGCATTTGAAGAAGCCATTTACATCCGAACGGTCAGTAAAATGAAAACCTGGGATAGCGCCATCAGATTTAAACTTTGAGTAATACCCATTGTTCTCCTTAGCCACTGAAAGCAACGACTTAAAAACATCAGGGCTTTGTTTTTCTTCGAAGTTCACCACGAAAACTAAATGGCCTTTTTTTGTGTGATGCATCACCTCAATTGGCTTGGCCTTCCCAACAATAGAGTTCTTAAGGTCTACTTCGGATTGATTACTACTGTTTTCTGTTTTCTTGCCAGTAACCTTCTTTTCTGGAATAGCTATTTCTCCATAAGGAACACTTGATTTTTTATCGTTCGTGTTGAGCACTATCTTTCTAATTTCTATACCGCAACGAATGTAATCTTTATTTGTCAGATAAAAGCCTCGTCCCATAGAATACTTTTCTCTGTGCTCTGTACTAAGCTCTTTGTCGGATAGGGCTGCGGTGTCTTGGTGGTTTAGCGCTGCTTTACGCATCTCAGAAAATAGATCTCGGGTGTGCTTTGACCATGCCAGGATGATGGTTCTATTAGTTTGTGTTTCATAATAATCAGTATAAGGGTCTGATCTATCACTCATAGAGGTAAATTTGGCAACGATAACCGCCTGGGCATCTTCAGGGATAGATAAGTTGTCCTGGAAAGCCTCTACCGCTTTCCGATGTTCCATTATGCGCTTTTGCCTTTCTTCGTATGCTTTCTTTTCTTCCTCTTCCTTGCGCTTAGCTTCTTCGGCAATAATAGAGGAATAAAGTGCCTTGTTCTTGCTGTTGTCGATATCTTCTAAATCGACCTTAGTTAGAAAACCAAACTCAAGCAGCTCTTCTCGTGTCAATCGCTCCTTGAATTCTTCTACATACGATTTCAACTTCCCTAGGCGCTCTTTTATACTTTTGTCGCAACCACGACCCAGGCTTAGGTCAATATTGAAAATCGTGCCAGAATCGAAAGTTACCTTAACATCTGTCTTTTCATACCCTAGTTCGCATTTTGCAGCTACTTCATGAGCAAGTTGTTCAAAATCTTCGATAGAGTAATCTTTCTCTTCAAGCATTTTTGATTCAGAAAATAATACAGTAACTGAAATTGGTTTAATCATCGTTGCCCCCAAGCATCGGAAAAATAGATTAAGAATAAGTTGTTCTCTTAACTTAAAAACATTATAACTCACACCCCCAATAAATACCATATTAACACACTATAAATAGTAAAATATACTTAACTTTATTTATTGACTTTGGCCCGAACAAGGGCGTCACAATAGGGCTCGATAGAGGGTCAGCTTTTTAGGCGAAGCCGTTAAGAAAAGCGATACAAATGCTTTTTGCTCGCCGAAGGCGATTCATATGGCCACCAGCATTCTGCTAGGACGGTGACAACGGGGGTTTGTTGGCATCGTACTAGCGCTGGTGGACAACAGCCTTGAGCGGCAGCACTTGGTGAGGAACGAGCCTTAGGGATGCAGGGGTAAGTCCGGCGGGTGGGCCTCGGTGGCGACTAGGGGGAACCCCTATTAGTGGAGAGAAAATTCATCTCAATATCTTGTTCACAGGACAAAAAAAAACTCAGTGCTTAACACTGAGTTTTTTTGAGGGGTTTTGAAGTATCTCTACTACTTTTGGTTCAGATGATGAACCGTTGGTATTGAGGTATATTTCACGTTCTCATCGATTTGACCCACCGCGCTGACCGAGGGAGAAAGTGCTGCTATTAATAAGAAAGCGATAATATTGTTACTCATAAGATTAGCTCCTAGTTGCCGAACGAAATAAAACTTTATACTGGTAATCCTCAAGAAACTTTAGCTCGAGGTCGAAGGCTTAAAATTCTCGTGTAAATAGCATATTTCTGTTTTGCCAAATCTTTAGTAGTAACATGTGAGCTCTTACCTAACTTAGGTTCTGTTTGACTGTCAGTGCCTAGCATTTCTTTTAACACTTCAAGCTCAGCCTCGAGGGTGTCATTTGATGAAATGTATCCAATATAGTTGAATACATCCTGGGAAGAGAAACTTAAGCCATCAGCTTTCTGGTGCTCATGCCGGGAGATATAGCAGCGCTTACCGTTAATGATATCGATATGATAAGCCTCTACAATGCGGTCACCGTATCCATCATCCCAGCCATTATCTTTGTTACGGCCATATAGCCGTGAATGTCTGTAATGAAACTTGAGAAATTGCTTCATTTCTTCAAAAGAAATGAGAATATTATTGTGTCTCATATTGCCCCCAAGCAATTGAATTTATTAACAAGCCATGTAAAGAGTATAACAAAACACGAATTAAAATACCACATTATAACATCTATGTTGTGGTATTTTTTCTATTACTCTGTTCGTCTTTAGTGAATTCCTGGGGTGACATGGCCCTTAAAAAATCTAAGGCCATGGCATTCTCAATTAACCACTAAATTTCTGTGCTGCCTATCCATTGCTCGCCTAGATAGACATCTGCATAATCGTATTCAAACTTAGAGCAGCACTCCTCTAAATCTTCGTAGGTCCAACCATCAGCTGGAGCTGGTACCAACTCCTTCAAGATAAAATTTTCCCCATAGCAATATAGATTAGATGCCTCTAGTCCAGTAATTAAACAGCTCTCGCCTTCTTTAGGTCTTGCTATACATTTAACACTCATTAGATTTACCTTTTGAAATCACTATTTTTACAGTCTTCACTTGTGTACCAGATTCGGAGAAAGTCCCTTCTTTACAACTAGTGACCGATGCGCCCAGCTCCTTCAGCCATTCTTGGAATTCTCTTTGAATTCTACGGGTCCCGTTAACCGCTCCATCACTTGCTATGGTAACTAAGCGGCCACCGATGTCTAAGTGATTGAACATCTTTCTTATATGCTTAATGTCCTGGTGCTTATTGAATGGGGGGTTAGCCAAAATACGGTCGAACTTATTACCCTCAGGGTACTCCATAAAGTCCATACAGTGAGTTGCGTATCTATGATGCTTAAGCATGTCGAAGTTCTGAGGGTTCAGCTCGATAGCAACACCATTATCACTAATTCGAGCCATACGATTTGCACACCTACCATCGCCGCAACTAGGTTCCATCCATCTATGTTCAGGCCTGAGATCTAAGTCAATCATCATTTCATCTGCTAGAGTGTCCGGAGAGAAAAACATTTGGTATTTTTTCTTATCATTGAGCTCTTCTCCTTCGATAAGTTTCTTTTGTATATCAACTACGTTTCTATACTCGAAATGAAATGCACCTTTTTTGTATTTGCCTCCAGCCTTAAGTAATAAGTTCTTTATCGCTTTGTAGTGCTTCAGCTGCTTTTGAGGTAATACTAGTGTGTTGTCTATTGGTAGAAGCAATGACAGTTCATGTTCAATGGAGTGATCATCAGATTGCTCTTTCTCATTAAGTTTGTTGAAAAAGAAATGGTCATGTGCATGCTTGATTACAGTCAAAGTATCCTCACTGATGAAGTGAATGTCTGGGTGGAAACCAAGAGCGTTCAAAAAATTGGCTTTATCAATGATCTTATTGCCTGTTACCTGGCGAGTATCGCACTCATTTCTCTCCAGCCATTGGTAATAGAAAGTGTCTTCTAAGGGTGCCGACATTTTCATATTGTTGATAATGAACAGACTCTTTAAGCAATTGGGCTTTGTATCGCTGTGAACAACTATTGCTCTTGAGGGACGACTAGCACCAAATTTTTTTTTGTATTCCGCTTTACTAGGGGTGTCTAGAAGTACGGAAGAGCCGCAGTCATAAAGCACCTCAACATTTCCTAATGATTGTGAAAGAATGAATGACAGACCATCTTCGTCTATAAATGTTGTAATTTCCATAATGCCCCCAAGCAATATATCTAATTGATTAACTGGTAATAATTATATCTAACCCCATAGACAAATACCATATTTAAACACTAAATAAAGTAAAATATAATTAACTAATCACATTGACTTTGCCCCGGACAAAGGCGTCACAATAGGGCTCGATAGAGGGTCAGCTTTTTAGGCGAAGCCGTTAAGAAAAGCGATACAAATGCTTTTTGCTTGCCGAAGGCGATTCATATGGCCACCAGCATTCTGCTAGGACGGTGACAACGGGGGTTGGTTGGAATCGTACTAGCGCTGGTGGACAACAGCCTTGAGCGGCAGAACTTGGTGAGGGACGAGCCCTAGTGATGCTGGGGTAAGTCCGGCGGGTGGGCCTCGGTGGCGACTAGGGGAACCCCCTATTAGTGGAGAGCAATTTTAAGTTTCTATTTTAGTTCTATGATTTCATTAACACGAGAGACAAAAAAAACCCCGACAATATTGCCGGGGCTGGTCGCTTGGGGAGCGTTAATCCCTGGTAGGTTCTGAGTCTAATGCTTTAACATAAACAGCATCAGCAACACCGTTTTCACACATTGAAGTAGCTGAAAAATTGTCTTTTGTGGTTTGACTGTAAAGTTCACTGTATTGCGAGTTACTGAGCCAGATCAGGCTGTTATCATCGTCCAAACCTAAAAATCCTTTGGTTGGTGAGTAGATACGATAAAAAGAGCTCAGCTCATAGGTTTTAAATACCCTGCTATCTGGTAATGAGAACCAATAGCAGTCCCAATCTAAGTGAATATAGGCTTGCCTCTCTTGACACGGTTGTGAGAAACCTATCACTTTGAAGCCTTGCAGAACTAAGCCATAACCATTAACGACAATGACCTCCTCTCCAGAAGTAAACCTTGATTCGCACAATGGTATTGAAGTTAAGCTATTTTCAATATATTTCAGCATGGATATTCCTCTCTTACTCCTTGAGATTAAGCTATTAAGCCAGTAAACAAATCTTGCTCTAGCTCTTTGGATGAGAACTGAAATCCTTGACTGATATTGAATTCCCGGTCAGCTACCAAATCGACAAAAAAGTCATGAACATTTTCATTTTTACAACACTCTTTAATGTTCTGGGCTGCAATATAGGCTGCATGCTTAGGATTGATAGCACTGACAACGAAAGCTTTGCTCTCTGAAGAGCCAAATCGAACTGAAGTTAAAAACTCCGTATATTGGTCAAACTCATTGCCCCGCAAAACAACTTTAATTTCACTACCCTTTGAAGTCTCAAGTTTTACATAAGAGAATCCATCTTCCAGCACTTCAAGTAGTGCTCCCTTGCAACCTTTAAATGCACCTTCAGTTACGATAATTTTCATAAAGCCCCCAAGCCCTGAATATCAATCAACGATTAAAGCATTTCTGCCCCAATCCATAATAGCCATTATACCAAATAGACTATTAAATACCACATAACAACACTAAATTTAGTTAAATATATTTAACTTTATTTATTGACTTTTGGCCGGACAAAGGCGACACAATAGGGCTCGATAGAGGGTCAGCTTTTTAGGCGAAGCCGTTAGGAAAAGCGATACAAATGCTTTTTGCTCGCCGAAGGCGATTCATATGGCCACCAGCATTCTGCTAGGACGGTGACAACGGGGGTTTGTTGGCATCGTACTAGCGCTGGTGGACAACAGCCTTGAGCGGCAGCACTTGGTGAGGAACGAGCCTTAGGGATGCAGGGGTAAGTCCGGCGGGTGGGCCTCGGTGGCGACTAGGGGGAACCCCTATTAGTGGAGAGCAATTTAGCCACCGAGACGATGGCTAAATTCTATAGGTTAGGACCACTCAAAGATCGGCAATGATCGCTCTTCTCCTGCATCTGAATCTAACTCTACACACTTAAAACCCAATTGGGCTGCTTTCGAAAGAATAAAATTTAGCTCGTCAGAATATTCTTTACGGATATTTAAATCGTGTTGTGTATGCAATTTAATGAAATAGCCCGTATTTCGTTTTGCTACTAATGAAAATTCTTCCTTAGAGATTTCATCAAGGGCAACTACATCTCCTTCCTTTATATGGCCAGTGCTAAGCTCAACTGTTGTATATTGGTTGTTGATATCAAACATTAGCCTTCCCCTTGGTCTAAATTGATGTTCGAGTGTGAACAAATGACCATCCTAAATGCGCCCTTTGTTTTGAGCTCTATTACGTGGGAAAAGACTTCTTTCGCCTCAAAAAACAACTCATCTTTAAAATATCCTTTTTGATACGTACCTCGGAGTGTACGAAACCCATCAAACTCCGGTACTCCCTTAATTCCTCGGTCCGTATTAGAGCGAGCTGAAACAACGACTATGCCGCCCTCTTGACTACAGAGCTTAGCTAGGTTTTTCCAGACCTGTTTTCTGGGTAAAGGGGGCAATACATTGGTGCAATATCCACAATATACAAATGAGTAATGCGCTTTAAGAATGTCTAGATCAGGACAAAATGTGTAATCGTACTCTGCACACATACCTGATAAATCGTATATAGCTTGAGTGTCCTTACTTTCTTGTTCACGCCCTTTCGCATAGTTCAAAGCTGGGGCTGACACTAAATGAGGGAACTGTGAGAGAAACTGTTTTAATGGGGCACTAACAGATTTACGTGCGATTGAAGTTTTTGAGGAGACCTCGAACTCCTTCTTGATCTCTTCAGGTGTTTGATAAAAGGATTCTGATTCAAATTGTTCTGAAACGGGTACTAACTTTAATGCTAAATTTTCCATACTGCCCCCAAGCAATGTATATCATTGATTAACTGTTAATAATTATATCTAACCTCACACATAAATACCATATTAATACACATATGATTGTTAAATATAATTAACTATATTTGTTGACTTTGGCCCGGACAAAGGGGCCACAATGGGGCTCGACAGAGGGAAAGCTTTTTAGGCGAAGTCGTTAAGAAAAGCGATACAAATGCTTTTAGCTCGCCGAAGGCGAATCATATGGCCACCAGAATTCTGCTAGGACGGTGACAACGGGGGTTGGTTGGCAATGTCCTAGCGCTGGTGGACAACAGCCTTGAGCGGCAATACTTGGCGAGGCACGAGGCCTAGCATTGCAAGGGGTAAGTCCGGCGGGTGGGCCTCGGTGGCGACTAGGGGGGACCCCTGTTAGTGGAGAGCGCTTGACTGGCCATAATGACCAGTCAAATTTTTCTACAGTATATATAAATCGTAGTAGCTAGCTTCTTCAGCTGTAAGCTTATACCCAGGCTCTACAGAGTGGGTAGATACGCGATCTTTACTACATTTAATGGCTTTAAGTGTGTTATTGATCTCACTGCAAGCATCAACAACAAACAGATCTGGGATAAAGCCATTCTTAAAAAAGCTTGATTGTTTATTGCGGATCATCTTTAGGAAGACTGTTTCAATTTTAGGTGGTAGCCCGTAAACAAGTGCATGCCTTACAGTCATTAAATTTATGAACTCATGAAGTATTTCGTGGAATGTAAATCGACCTACTTGGTGTTCTGAGGATTCTGTAAAAGCGGTACACTTGTAAATCAGATTGGTAAGGAGATTACATGTAATGTAATCAACCTCTAAAAGTTGGCCTTTGCATTCAGATTTTTTGATTCCTAAATCTTGTACTTGATTGACCCACTCCAGGTAAGGGAGCACCGTATTTAAATCATCCAGTAAGTACCCAAGTTTGGTTTCGAATTCACGTACCTGTTTGTACCAGCATGCTAGCACCTTGTCGGAATTTCCGTATTTGCTCTGAATAGGTTGGGTTCGGATGCTTCTAAGACGTTTGCCTTGAATAGCATTTACGCACTTGAATGCTAGTGTAAGTGCTTTTTTTACTTGTGCCTTCTTTTCTTCGTTGATCTTTATGATTCTGTCCATACTGCCCCCAAGCAACTTTTTATAAAAAAGAGGGCCATTGAGCCCTCTATACACGTTAGATTTACCGATTACTATTCTTGACGGAACGGATCAATTACAAAGCCAAGCGCGTCTAGGGGTTGGCTATTGTATGCAGTAAGTGCTTCGCGACCTAAATCCAGTTCGTATCCAGAGCCAACAAAGTCATCACCTACAAAGCCACAAATAACATTGTTTGAGATACCTTCGATACCTTCCCAAGCTCTCCCGGTCCAATATTGCGATTCGACAATCCAAACACCTTCACGATGAACGCGCACTCTAAAAGCACTTTCACTTCGCTTAAGTTCTTCTTTACTTATATCGATGTTCACATCAGGATTAAATAGGTCACCAGATAGAGCTTTTAAATCTACATACTGGTCTTCTTGTTTAATGAATCGGATTTTCCCTAATCGAACAGCTAGGGCTACTTTGTCTATTTCGCCGTTTCTCTCCGTGGATGTTTCAGTCTTTTCGGGTGTCAGCTGATTAAGTAATGAAATGACTACTTTCTTATCGAATGATGAAATCTTCATATTGCCCCCAAGCAATTGTTTTAAAATAGATAGTTACATAAGCAACTAAGGAAATTATACTAAAATACGCCCTAAAATACCACATTTAAACATTAAATATAGTTAAGTATATTTAACTATATTGGTTGACTTTACCCCGGACAAAGGCGATACAATGGGGCTCGACAGAGGGACAGCTTTTTAGGCGAAGCCGTTAAGAAAAGCGATACAAATGCTTTTAGCTCGCCGAAGGCGATTCATGTGGCCACCAGCTTTCTGCTAGGACGGTGACAACGGGGTTTTGTTGGCATCGTACTAGCGCTGGTGGACAACAGCCTTGAGCGGCAGAACTTGGTGAGGGACGAGCCCTAGTGATGCTGGGGTAAGTCCGGCGGGTGGGCCTCGGTGGCGACTAGGGGTATCCCCTATTAGTGGAGAGAAATTTTCTTGCAAGGTCTCTATTTCTTTTATTGAATTTATACGGACAAAAAAAAGCCCCTGCTTTGTAAGCAAGGGCTTTTCGCTTGGGGAGCGTTTAATCAAATGTTTGAGGATCTAGCTGTTCAAGAAATGGTACTACGTCTCTCTTAAATACCGCCTCAGCATTCACAGTATGAGCGCGAACCCATGCATTATTTCGGGTTGGTGAGAATTTGAAGCTAAACTTTCTTAGTCTTTGGGTAACCTCTTTCGGTGGCCTACCACCTAACCAAATACCAATGCGCCCATCAATAACCCCGTGCTTAATTCCATTTTCTAATTCACCTTCTAATGAGTTTGAATTTCGACTTTCTTCGACTCGCTCTGCTTCGACTAAACGTTGTTTTAATCGTCGGATATTAGCATTTGAGTTTGCTAAGCTAAATCGTCCCCAAGTGTTTACTATTGGATTTGGCTCCAAAAACGTTTTAAGGAGGTTTTGAGGTATACCACGTTCAAGCATCTTGTTTTCAAGTACAGCAGCACTATTATCTGTAAGCTCTCCATTTTCAGACGCTTTATATGCAGCTGGCACTAAACGATTAGCTATTTTCATGTAGCCATGCATTGTTTCCGCTTCACTAATTTTAATTCTTAATTGCTCAACCGGGTTATCTGATGACATTTTGACAACTGAACCATCCCCATCGGGGAACAGTTTCTTTGCAATGGCTTTTAAGGCTCTCTGAGGATAATCTGCATATTGATTAAGCTTATCCCTACTATTCTTATTGGCCTTTTCTGCTTTCGCCACAGGGAATCTCGCTGGCCCTGTTACATGCCATGAGATACATTTGGACTCTGCACTTATGTACTCATCGAAGTAGCGTTTTAACTTTCTTTGAAATTCTTCAAACTCAATTTCAACAATTTCTTCCACTGAACAATTAAACGCCTTCGATGGTGCGCTTTCCGAAGTGGACTTGATCAGCTCATGAAGTGAAATTTTGAATGTCCGTAATGCGTTGCAGTAGTCAACTACTGCTTGAGCGGCGTGACGCTCAGGAAATTGAGATTGGCCATTAAAAGCTCGCTCAATTGATGAAGGATCAAGCTGGCTCTTATATTCAAGCAGATCCTTGTCTTCTCCAATGTATTCCTCGATTTTTTTATTAACTAAATTTTGCATCTGTAGCCCCCAAGCTATCTATGTTTAACAAATGATTTAACGTATTTATTTGATGTGTTAATTATACTAACAACCCCCAATAAATACCATATTAACACACAAATAAATGTTAAATATAATTAACTATTTAGATTGACTCTGGCCTGGACAAAGGGGCCACAATGGGGCTCGACAGAGGGAAAGCTTTTTAGGCGAAGCCGTTAAGAAAAGCGATACAAATGCTTTTAGCTCGCCGAAGGCGAATCATATTGCCACCAGCATTCTGCTAGGACGGTGACAACGGGGGTTTGTTGGCATCGTACTAGCGCTGGTGGACAACAGCCATGAGCGGCAATACTTGGCGAGGAACGAGACTTAGTAATGCAAGGGGTAAGTCCGGCGGGTGGGCCTCGGTGGCGACTAGGGGGAACCCCTGTTAGTGGAGAGAAATTCATAACCTGCAATAAAAAAGAGCTCTATTGCAGGTCGATATTCTATTTAGATTCTATGCCGCCATTCGCTCGTATTGTGTGTTTAACACATTGTTAAGCCACTTACCAACCCATTCACCAACCCAACAAAAGGCCGAGTAAATCACCGACTGGCCCAAACATTCGTGGGCTAGTCCTACGGTCAGATCGCGAACGAACGATTCTGGTATTTGCTTGCACTTGGCATGTTCAACAGTTGTAAATAACCTAGCTAATTTACCATTGCTATGGATTAGAAATGGATCGGTAGATCGACACTTTTGGTATGATTTGGTTATGCACCCTACCTTTGTAGCAGTAGGCTTAAGCCACTGGAGTCGAAAGCCTTTCTTTTGAGCAATGTCTCTCTTTTCCTTTTCCACTAAATATGTATAGGGCTTATAGCTTTCATGAGTTTCAGGTATATCATCGAGTACATCAGCTAAGCAGCTATATTTATAAGTTGTCCTTACCTTTTGGGGCATAAAGTCCTTTAAACCCTCTTTGAAGGAGCTGCAGTATCCAATACCACAAAGCCTCTTTCTATCTTCAAGTGCACCAAACTGAGAACCTGCTAATGTCATATTTATAAAGTTGTACCCAAACACTTTACTAAACGTATCTACGATAACAGCGTATGAGTTTGATTTAGTAAATGAAGTAACATTCTCAAAAACAGAAATAATTGGATTCGTTATCGACTGCCAATGCAAGAAATCGATAAAACACCCGCCTGTATTTTTGTGTGCTTCTGCAAATTTATTTCCGTTCTTAGATCTGCCGCTTATGGAACTCCCTTCGCAAGGCAGCGATCCTGAATTGACTTCCGTTCTAACGCCACCTCTGGACAAATCAACACTCTCCAATCGCATATTTAATCCGTATTGCTCTTCCGGTGCCTCCACAGCCCACACAGGATTATTTTGCAGACATGCATTGAAGTACCTTTCACTCGATTCGACAATTACCTTTACGAAAGTAGAAAGCTTACTCCGCTTAAGTCCATCGGAAATACTTGAGCACAATACCCCTATACCATTAAATATATCTGAAGTGGATAAAGGTATATTCGCTTTGTACTTTGACATAGCTCTCTGAACACGCTCTTTTTGTTTGAGATTCCTCCAAGTCTTTATCACTCTATCGAGACTTAACTTCTTGATAGGTGAAGCCGGAGTTAGTTCAACAGAAGCAGAACCAAGCTCAGCCCCTGTGATATTTTTAGATAAGTAACCATTCAATTCATCATTTTTTACGTAACCCATATTTTTCATAGTATGTGAAAATGCGGCTTCAAGAGGATCTGTCCACTGTGTATCTATAAAAATTGCAGATGGTTGAAGTGTTTTGATGAAGGCAGTCATTAAGTAAAAGTAACAATTAGCCTCTGGCGCACCTTGTAAGCTAATCACTTCAGCCTTGATGCTACTCTTCTTTAGATCAAACAGCTCTATTGGCGAGTTGTATTCCAACTCGTTAGAAAGGAGTACTAAATTAGAATTAAAGCTGAATACGGCATGGTTTAAAGGCTTAAGATTTCTCGTCATATCCTTAAACCTCAGCTCTCTGTCACGAATCTCTTGGACTGAATGCAATTCGACAATTCGGATTTCACCATCTTTGATGTAGGCTTTTACATGGTCTCCGAAAATATCTAAATCAGCGTGCTTTAAGTCAATGACAGGTCGCTCTTTACCGTTTCGTCTTGAGTTGGTCACTTGTCGAGAGCCGAAACGATCAATAACTATTTTAATTTCTTTCTTTGTACGGTCAGACTTAAGCTGAAACTTAGCCCCTCCTTTAAAACCCGCCATTAGTAAATACTGCCCTTCGAAGAATACTCTTAGTTTATTTCTATGGAGAGAAACTTTCTTCTCTAATACCTTTATCATACTGCCCCCAAGCAATTGATCTCACTTGCCTTAACTATGTCATAATTATATAAAAAACAACAAATAGATACCACATTTAAACACTAACCTTTGTGAAATATAATTAACTTATTATCTGGACTTTGGGCCGGACAAAGGCGACACAATAGGGCTCGATAGAGGGTCAGCTTTTTAGGCGAAGCCGTTAAGAAAAGCGTTACAAATGCTTTTTAGCTCGCCGAAGGCGGATCATATGGCCACCAGCATTCTGCTAGGACGGTGACAATGGGGTTTTGTTGGCATCGTACTAGCGCTGGTGGACAACAGCCCATGAGCGGCAATACTTGGCGAGGAACGAGACTTAGTAATGCAGGGGTAAGTCCGGCGGGTGGGCCTCGGTGGCGACTAGGGGGAACCCTGTTAGTGGAGAGCTTTCAAACCCATTAACTCCATTTGTTTGTGAGGAATAAAGTTTCGTTACTAAGCAATAAGTTTGATACTGAGTATTAAAGTTTTATACTTAATGGCAGCCATCAGAGTACGCCGCCATTTCTAAAACGTTTATGTCCAACTTAGAACTAGCTGGTGAAGCCAGTTCATGGAAGATAGAATGAGCGGGCGTTTAAATGATGGCTAGCCAGCTTTTTTAAGCTGGGTGTACTAAGATGTGGGCTTGATGTTTCTCGGTGTTCCACTCTTTCATTTCAGCAAGAAATAGGCCGTGAGCATTAATCGATTCAATTAATTCAGGTGCACGCTCTAGTTGGATAAGCATCGATAACGGGGTGAGTTGATTGTGTTCTTGGTCAAAACCGTGTTCGACTTGTTCCTCTAGCATATAAAGAATCCCAGGCTCCGCTTCACTACCCTCCTCAAACAGTCTTGATTCGATACCCTCTACGTCATAAAGGTGTACGAGTAGGTTATAAAGCTTTTCAGCACCGATGAGTTTTGTATGCTTCGATTGTGAATTAAGTTGATGCAGTTTCATTTCTAGGTTCCCACCTTTTTTTCTTGCTAAGCTGATCATCAGTTTGATGTCTTTTTTGATATTCGATAACGACTTATCGTTGAGCTTTGGCTTAAGGTACTTTATCAGTATGTCATTGCGTGATTTTACTGGAACAAAACGGGAAGATGCGGAAACCTGACACAGCAAATGAAGCAGGGCGTGGGTAATGACGTTGTGAAGGTTGTGGTAGTAGTCAAAGTCTCGTTTGATTTGCATAGCCAAGGTAGCGTTGTGGGTGGATTATAAGAATATTGGGGCTGGGCGTTTTAAATCAACCTTAATAATGAGTTCGGGAGTAGTTTCCCAGACATAGAGTTGTTCATGGATTGCTAATGTTTGATTTTCCGAAAATGATAATTGTCCAGAAACGTATTTGAATGGGACCGCTCAATCTGTGGATGCTCAAGACAACCAGCATGAAACTTTATTCCTCTCCTACACCAATACATCCCAGACCAATTAATAAACCAGGTCATCATATTGCATGATATGGGGCCTATTTTTTTATCTAAGGTTCACCTTTTACGATGAAGCCTTTCGTTGGCCTTTTTGTGCTTTTGATAGCAACCCATCGAATCTGTGCCGCTAAACATAGCCTTCCTGCGTCGTTCGTAAGCACTACTAGGATTTGAGTTACCTTTCTTCTCTTTTCGTTGTTCACTTGATAGAAACCTGTTAAGTGCTTCATCAAATGAAGATGTATCACTCTTAAATGCCCATCTCACTGCTAACAAAAAACCTGCAACCAATAATGTGCCTAGAAGTACTTTCTCACTCATTTGGTGACTCTTCTGTTGAGCTCTTACTATCTGTTGTCAACGTTCCAATTAACTCATCATCAACTGGACATTCATTGCATCGGTTCAGACACTGTTCTTTAACAGGGACTGACACACTACAAAGTTCATCATTGCTCTGTTCTATAAGTGTTTCAAGACGACTCATTATTTCCTTCCTATAGTTAGGCATTAAGCGATTGTGATTATAGAAAATTCATCCATTTCCTAAATTTACTGAGACAAAAGGTCATGACAGTTTGAGCAAACACCTTGCTGTTTTTCTCTATCCACTTTTAGCCAATAACATGCCTGGGAGTTCTCAAAACATGCATTATTATCACTACACCCGCAGCCAATGCAGACAGCTTCTTTAGGCTCAGGTCGAATATTATAAATAGATAAATCTACCATGCTTTCCCCTTTAATCATTTGTCTTAACGAAAGGGTCGGGACAATCATCTAAATCAACAAAGTGTCTGTCTGCGATTTCTTCTATCTTCGGATACTCTTCTATGAGATCGAAAACCGACCTACCTTTGAGGTCATAGTCGAACTGAATTCCAGCTCTGAACCAATAATCGATCTGTCTATTCAAGCAGTTCTTTGCTGTAGATTTAGTTGGCTTTTTAAGTAGTTCCTCTAAATCTTCAGAGTCAACATAACCACCCGTCATGTCTTCAGCACAGCCAACTTTTTTAAACAAATACTCCCAGTCGGCGTACAATTCTTCGTATGTCATTGGTGAATCTTCTCCTGGTTAAATAGACTTCATGTTCTTGCGTCGTTTAATTGCATCAACCTCACGATTGTAAGCCTCTAAAGGCTCAAGTAAATGAGCATATAGCTTTTCATTTTTGATGTACTCATCATGATTTATTAGTGCCTTAAGTTGTGCTACGGACTCTTTAATTGGCACTCGTACTACCCAAGAGTCTGTTTCAAAAGAGAATTGCCATGCTCTTTTAAAATAATTTTCGAAAGCGTTTAGAGCCTTACTTCTCATAGTCCAAACATTACGCCTTCTTAATGCGTGATCACTCTCTAAATAGTGATTAGCAATATTATCGTTAATGTCTATCTCCCAACTCTCAGGATCTAAAACAGAACTAGTAAAGTGAGCGACCGTCACCCATAGGCACAGCTGTTCTCGTGTAAAAGTATCCGGATTGGAATTAAGCGAATCTAATACCTCAATAGCATATTTTTTCGCTTGTTTATTGATGTTTGCTAACTCTTGAGCCTTACGTTTTTCGATACGGGCTTTCTTCTCTTTAATTTTGGTAAACTTTTCTTTTGCTTTACTCAAAGCCTTTGCTGCGACTTTCATCGCTTCAATTTCTTCGAGTTCAAACAAGTCTCTAGAGAATGGGTCTTCGACTACTTCTTTTAGAAGTCCATTTGATAGCTTTGTTAGAGCTGTTTGCTTTTTGCGGGTACGTTCGGATGTCCAGTGCTTTGTGAAGTCTAAATCTGACAAAATGTTTCCCTCTGAGTGCTGATTTATTAATTAGTGTCAAACGTTAAATCAAGTCGAAGTGTTTCTGATTAACTTCTATACCCATGCCTAGTTTCTATCCAGTACATACAGCTAAAATCTAGCGCTATGACCTTGTAAGTGCGACAGGGAGCAAAGGGAATCCGAGTTAATGTGTTTAGTTAGTGGAAGCATTAATCGGAATCCCCGAAAATCAACTAAAGCACGTTCGAAAATGCAGATGTATATTGAAACTCATAACCCATATCTTCGAGTTTCCATAGTAAGTCTCTATAAAACCCCCTTAGAGTGTCCAGAAGCTCATATAGAGCTGACGATCCTTTATATTTATAGTCCTTGTCCGTATCTACAGCTAAACGATGACAAAGAGTGGATAAACCATCTAAAGAACTCAGAATGTAACCGGTATTAACTAGTTCAAGTGCACTGCTTATAGTTTGTCGAGTAGATTCTGACTGAGAGCTTGCTTTATACATTGTCGCCAGCTCATCAAAGTACTGCTTACCATCCCAATACTTAACAGCTATTTCTTCTAAAGAGATTGGTTTAAATTGGCAAAATACATCAAGCATTGAACACGCCTTTAGAGCTTCAACCTTCTTGAGTGTATCTTCTAAGCCGCATTCCAAGGTTAATGGAGCGAGTAATGAAAGGTACTTTCCATCTTTTGAAAGTGAGACCTCATCCAGACTTAAATCGTCTAGCGCACCAATTATCGCACTTTGGTTTTCTTTTGGAACATCAGATATATCAAGTTGAACGAGGGTATGATCGTCTTGGTTGATAACATGAGCCTTAGATTGGTGAGACTGCACTTTCTCTAAAGTGAAGATATCCTGGGTTATGGGCAGTTGGATTAACAGATGTGTGTCTGATTTTGGTAACTCGCTAACTTTCAAACACCCATAAATGATATCCAATTGTTGTCGAGCGGATATTAATTTAAGTTCAGTAGCATGAAAGAGCAAAATTGAAAACCTGGCAACCGAGAACTTGTCTAAGCACTTATTTCCACTTTCATACCATGATACCAAGAAGTTCGTTATGTTTAGAATGAACTTGGCACGTGATTCTGGTTTTCCTATAGCTGATATAGCTACATCCAATTCCTTCTTAAATGATCCCATCTTAGCCTGGAACTTTAGGCCAGGCTCAATATCAAGTTCATCTACCATTTGAATTGCGCTGTTAATCACCTTATTCATACAGCCATAAGAGACTAGTAAATTTTTAGCGTAGTTTAGTTCTTCTCTACTTACAAAAGATCTTCTTTTCATTTTAGCCCCCAAGCTATTACATATATTTCAACGGGATAGAACCGTTAATTCCCCATTAGTATAACAGTAAATACCATATTATAACAGTTGTTTGTGTATGATTTTTTAACTTTCTTTGTTTATATGACATGATGGTTCTGGAGAGCCTCGGAAGATTAAACCCATTGTGTTCGTGCGTATGATCCTTAAACCAAATGGTTAATTAAATGAATGATCTAAAGATCGTCATTGAAAATTTAGGGCAAATGCAAGCTGAGAGCGCCTCTATGCTTATGATTGGACACAACCCGGTATATGTGTCTAAATAGAGCAAATTAGCTCATATAGCTCTACTGAGTGGCTTTTTGAGTTAACATGCAAAAAAAGAACTATTACTACTTCTTTGTTCTCCAAGATCGTCCCTTTACCCTTCTAACTGATTAATTTCTAGACACTATTTAATAATAATATTTTTATTGATCTTATTAAGATCTTTTTTAAGATCTTATTAGGGTGTTGATAACTTATCTATGTTTTTATAATTCAAGTAGTTAGGAATTCGTTTAAGATCATCTAGGACGAAACACTATTACATTTAGGAAGATTTGAAGATCGCTTAGGACGACTTACCGTGCCATCTAGGACGCTTTCGGTTGTGGATAAGTCTGTATAAGTATGTATAAGGTTGGTTTGCTTACTTACTGGCACATTTAAGCCTACAATGTTACATTTGGTACAATTTCTTATTGTGTGTATCAGTATCATGACCGAGAACAACAGCAAAAACGATCTTACTGTTAGACAAGCGAACGCTTTAACAACGGCAGCTTATAGCCTTACTCGTTATGAGAAGCGGCTTGTATACATGTGCCTCAAGCGGATTAATCAGGAAAACCCTACTCCCGAACATTTAAAAACAATGGAATATGGTCAGTATCCGATCACTATTTCTAACAAAGAGTTCATCGAATACTTCGAGATAGATGATGAGTCGAAGAAAAACCTATCAAGAGACATACAACGCGCAGCACAATCTTTACATGAGAAAAGTGTGGTTATCTATCTTCCTGATGAAGACAGCAAAGATGGTGAAAAAGCTTATGATGCTATCCACTGGACCACTAAACAGAGCTATCGTCCTAAACGAGGACATGTAGTGCTGTATTTGAATGCTGAGTTGATTAGTATCATTAACCAAACCACATCAAACTATACACAGCTGCTGATAGGTGAAGCAGGAAACTTATCTTCCGTTTATACCATGAGGCTTTATGAGGCTATCAATCAGTGGAAGAATTTAAGAAATAACCTAATTCTAGATGTTGATTGGATGCGCTCTAGGTGGCAACTGCCCTCTTCGTATGACAGAACTGCGGTTCTTAAGAAACGTTGGCTTAACCCAGCAATTGAAGAACTTAATAAGTTGCACATTTTCAAAAGTCTTTCCTACGAGGATGTTCGAAAAGGTACCAAGACTGTCGCATTTAAGTTTACCTGGGAGCTTTCTAAAAAGGCCCCAAGTAAACTATCCCTTGCAAGGTCAGCAATCAAAGCTATCAATGCCAACCTTCAACCAAAGCAGAGTGAAATGGTCGCATTGACTGAGCAGATTGGAGAACTATTGCTGAATGGTGAAGATATATCCCCTGCTGTCCTAAGCGCTATTAAGAAGTTTGGTGAAGAGTCAAAAGATGCTAAAGGTACATCAATGAAGAAATCAGATGACGTCATTGATGTAACCGACTATGAAATAGTCACAGATGATGAAGATTAGCTTCAACTAGCACACCAAAGAAGTAAATTTCCATCCAACTAGCACATTCAACAATCAAGTGTGCTAGTTCTGCCTCAAAATACCGTCCTAAGTGTCACCTTTACCAGATATTGCTGGTGGCTAAACCTCTCAATAACTGTGATCCAACTCCCTAATTGTTGTTTTTTATCCGTGATTGAAGTTGTTTTGTGGGTGATGAAGACCCAATTCTTTCTTTATAACCTGCTTTTTTGCTTCCTTTGAATGAAAACCCTGTAAATGAAGGTTAAGCTAATTTTTCAGAACTCCTTCTAACGTATTGAATTATAAGGATAGTATCTATTGCTTCTAGTTGGAGGGGTGACACTTAGGACGAAAGTAAGGGATCAATGAATATGCAATGCGTTTTTTTCTCTATTTTCGTCCTAGGTGTCACTGTTCTATGGCGATGTTTTAATCGGATTTTTTATAAGTATATGTATTTTAATTGTTTTTCTGTGTCAAGAGCGTGAGGGGTGACATTTAGGACGGTTTTAAAATGATACTTTAAGAAGCAACAATGTGTGTCCAGTACTCTATAGAATAAAGCTCAAACTTAATGATTATAACTGACTGAAAATAAAAGATATTTTATTTGTGCCTTAGGCTGATATAAAAAGCTACACACTGGAGTCATACTTTCTCTACGTTCGATATACAGTAAAGAGTGATAGGTGACATCTAGGACGAAAACATTCGTAGGGGTAAAATGGTTTAGCCCAGTTGGGAATTTAAGAAAAGCTAGTTACTATAGATATCATTGAATATATTTAAAGCATTGAAAATAAAGATAAAAATCTCTTCTCTGTGACATCTAGGACGTAAAGCCTACTTGAGTATAAGAAAGTAGAAAAGCATATCAATGAGTTAAATATATGCGGTGGCACTAGATAGAAAACTTTCGTCCTAGATGTCACACTTAGATAGAGGTGTTCTTCTATCTTATTGATTTACTATGGTCCAATAGTGTCTGGGGTGACATTTAGGACGAAAACTAACGCTTTAAGAAAACGTCCTTGATGTACCACTTGTATATTAAGACCTGGTACACCAAGGAAGGTTTGTTTGAGAGGCCCAGAAAAGCTTTTACAAACTCAAGCTATCTAGTAATAGTAGGTCTTCCCGGATGGAGGTCGAGTGCTTGTGGTACCACCATTTACAGTTTTGTATCTGGAACCGGAAGGTTTGTTGTAATGTGCCCACCCTCTATACCTTACTCTCCATGGATCATCTGCACCCATTGTGTAGTATCCCATGTCAGCAAACGCAGCACGAGTTAAGCTTACTCTACAGCTAGGTGTAGCAGTTGATGTCACTGGCCCGGAAATTTCAAATAAACCAGCATTAGCGATTTCATCAGTGAGATTGTATATTTTACTATGATCAGTGATGGCTATTTTTGTGATCCCTTTGGTTTCCAGGTTATATGTTACAAGGAAATCAATGTTCGACGAGTTAGGCCAATATGAACCATAAGATGAGCTAAAGTACCCACTTGCTTTGCTGTCCATTGCGCTTTTAGCTCTTTTTGGAGAAAAACATGCTCCCCTTGCGACATTCACAGAAGCACATCCACAGTTAATAGTAATATCTACTGCCTCATCTTCATCCTCTCCAGGTTTGGGGATCTCAAAGTCCCCTACTGGATCATCTGGGACGGTTGGGAGCTCAACGATTGTTTCGTCAGAGATGTTTCTGGAGCCTAAAGTATCATCCAAGCCAACTGCACTTGTTTGGTTCATGTGTGAAGGAACCTTAATAACTTTATTGTAGCTCCCTGCATTGTGTGGTGCTTTGATTGAAGCAATTACAGAGGGGGCGGAAACCGCTAAAGCAATCCCCACTGTAATGAGATTAATGTTATTCATTGCAATCTACCATTGTCATTTATGGATAAAAAGCAATATAGGCCTTGAGCGAATTACAATCAACTTTAGTTTTCGAACTAAGGAAATTGGTTCACGGTTTCTTTTAAGGGTTGTACTCAACTTTCACCATAATTTGATTTGTTGGTGAAGGCGATACGGTACCGACAGTAGTGCTCTGCAAACTCGAAATCATCTTCATCAAAGATTGTGCTTTCGTTACACCATAACTTTTTATGTTCGTCACGTATCCTTACCGATTCAATGTGAATTTCAAATTTACATTGGACATCATTTAAGTAAGCAGATATGTGCTTTCCTAACAGTGGTTCTATGCTGTATATGTTGTACTCATTAACACCTTCCTTAATTGCTCGAGATAGACCCATTCTCGCCATTGTCATCGCATTAGGGCATCGATGTGCTTTCAGGTCTAAGTCATTACTCTCTGGTGACTTCATACTTCTTCTCCCACTGAGGGTAGTTCTAGTTCTTTACAAATAGCAGTAGCACAGCTTCTCTCTGAGCTGCGGATCATTCTGTATTTAATACTTCCATTTCTTGAAATAGATTTCTGTACTACATTATTCTCTAGCCAAAAGTCATGTGTAATATCTTTCACAGGCAATCGAACTATCCCATCTAGTACTGACCAATCAATGGGGGCTTTATGCATTCGAGACAAATGCTCTTCAAAGATAGATCGAATTACTATCGCAGTCCCTTTCCAAAATATACTTTTCGTGTACATAACATTTGGCCCTGAGTCTGAAAGAAACCTCATAGGTATAAGAGAAAAAAACTTGGTGAGGAATGGAGTTGTTAAGCGAATTATTTCAGCTTCGGTATCGCTTGAACCTTCAAGCAATTTGTTCATTTTTACAGGAGTTGTACCTAATGCGGTACAAATGAAATCGCCTAACTGCTTCAAGTCCATTAACTGGGATTTCTTGGGTTTTCCTGTGGTACTTATAAACCGCTTTAGTGAATGACCATCAACTAATACATTATCGAGTATCTGGTCCCTAATTAATCTGGAAAAGCTTTGCGAGCTGTCAAAGAATAAGTTTTGTGCTGATGTTGGTTTACGAAGGTGTAAGTGGTAGTCAGAAAATACCTGTCTAATCTTTTGAGTGACTGGCTCTAAGGTGTCCGTGTTTGTAACAATGAATTTAACTCCCAGCGTATGGTACTGAGTAGGACTAGCATTCGTAACTCTGTCCTTAAACAAATTCAAACGGTTCTGACCATCACATACAAGACGGTCAGATGAACTTTCTAATGTGGCTGTGACGACTTCTTTGTTACCAATAGATATTTCCTCATGGAGTTTTAATGAAGAAACAAAGACAGTAATGCTAGGGAGTACTGTATCCTCCCTATTGTCGAAATACTTAATCAAACCTTGTGCACGACCTTTCTCAAGGTCTCTCTGTCTTTTTTGATACTCATTTAAACTATCTGAGCTCTCTTCTTCAGTGAAGTTCTCAGCAAATTCTTTGCCTGTTATTACCCCCTCAAATACAGAAATGCCATTCGTGCAAATACCCTCGTTAGCTCTGAAGAGTACTAATTGAAGGTCTTGTTCAGAATAAATTGGTGTGTACATGTCTTGACCCGATGACTAAAAGAATAGAAGTAAAATACCATATAAATACACCTCCTTCAATATATGTGCACAAAAAAGTGCACTAAGTATATTTAAGTCTATAAAGTGTGTTTAAATATGGTATTATATAGTTGTCGGTCTTTAGTAATGGTTCAGCCAATGGTTAATATTTTTGAAACAACAAACCTAATAGAAAACGAATTGGTGGCTTTGCACGAGAGTGTTAGCTTCAAGTTCAATGCGGTTGTAGAAGAGTTTATAACGATTTTGCGATCTAGTGATTCGCTAGTGTTTGTTCCTTGCAGTATGGGTAAAGACTCCAGCACAGTTTTGAATGCTGCTTCTGAAGCTTATCGAGTTTGTATTCAAAATGGTTGGATCGAAAAAACTCGCCCCTTAATTGTTTCAACGGTTGACACTCTTTCGGAATCACTTCCAATGGTTATGTACACCAGGTGGGTTAAATCTAAGTTTATTGACTATGCAAAAGATAACGATATTAACGTTTACTACGATATTGTCACTCCGTCATTTCATGAAGAGTACGCGAACAAATACCTGACTAGTAATAAGCTAATACCAAATGCACAACGTAATAGTGACTGCAGCTCTATTCTCAAAATTGTTCCTAGCGAAAGATATTTAAAAAACCTATTGGACCGCTTTAAATCAGACGAAGAACTACAGCAATACACCCGTTTTGATGTGATTTGCGCTACAGGGCAAAGAAACAACGAGAGTACAAAGCGAAAAGGTAATATGGTTATTCAGGGAACCAGTGATAAGTCTATAAGTGATTTATTGAAAGAGATGAAAGAGTCTGACTTAAATACAGGCTACCCACTGTTTCTATACGCTCCAATACGTGACTGGTCTACCCAAGAGGTTTTCACTTCCTTAGAACTTTCTGGAGCTAAGCCTCTTACTCGTAGTTTAGCTGGGCTCCCTCCCCTTCCCGGCTTCCTTTCTGATTTCGCCCTGCTTTTGGCCATTTATGGGAATGCTTCTTCTGATGTCTGTGAGATTGCAGTAGGACAAAAGAATTCAAATGGTTGCAATGGATCTAGTCGATTTGGATGCACACTATGCACAATGGTTCAACACGATAAAACCCAAAACTCACTAGCTAAACATACTCGATGGAAAGTGTTTTTACAGGAAGAGGTTCTGCGCATTAGAGATTTCATGTTTCAGCTGAGTTGCAATATGGATGCGAGAATGATGCATGCCAAAGCTATCGATTTTGCAGCATATCAACGAGTAGCATTTCAGCCGAACGTTCTAAAAGTAAAGTATTTAGAAAAGTTGGTTAGGTATTTTGCTCAAATTTCAATTGAGTCATCTAAAAAAGCTGAAGAGTTCAAACGACTATATAAAAGTGGGTACGTCGACCAACATGAAGGCGTTATAGACATCAAAAATGATAGAAGCTTGAACGCTAAAGCCAGAAGAGCATTTCTTGATATGTACATTCAAGAGGCCCAGAAACCCTTAATAAACATTTTTTCTGAAAAGCATGCTGCTTATCTTTCGTTTAGATGGAGTCTAGATGGAGTAAATGCCCTTCCCTATAGACCTTTGGTTATCTGGAATGAACTTTTGAGAGGTAATGGCTGGATTCCTTATCCTAAAAGTAATGCAGAGTACGAATCTATTCATGGAAAAATCAGCATTAACTCATCGAAATTACCTGAAGCCGTATTAATGAAAACTCTTAATGTTGACAATGACCCAGTGCGGTTTATTGATAATCATAAGTCCTTTCTTAGCTACTGGGAGCGTCCAATAGATGCGAGCGATTTGAATGAAAGCGATTTTAACTGCACCACGAAGATCCTCCCTAAAACACAGTTACCTGTAAAAGTGAGTATTGCTCATAATTTAAAGCTGGAACCAATCAGCCAGGACACTTCTCGATCTAAACATTGTGATCTCTTAGGAAGGATTTCAGTGATGGTCAATGCTGAGAGAGTTGAACTCTTTGATTTGATTTCAAGTAACTCTGATAAGGTAATCAAGTTGGAGTGTAATGGACGTAAAGCTTCTAGTGCATTTTCAGAGTACTTTAAAACTAGTCTACTTAAGGGTTATGCAAACAAAAAAGCACTAAATTGGTATAACGAAATTGATGAGCAAATTAGTAGCATTGAATTTAGTTCTATCCAAGAAGCTACGAAAGTGATTTATGCATCCTTTAGTTCTATGTTTGGCGGTGGAAAGATAAACACCAAGCTTTCTATACCCTATCTATCGCATGTTACTGATATCCAATACCAGGAAAAGGCTCGAAAAGTTAAACCTTCATTAGATTTCACAAAACGTGTAGCAAAAATTAGATCAGGTAAACTTACTAAGGGAACAACAAGACTCTCTTTCTATAATCTTGAAACAAATCCAAGACTTCACTATGCGCATGCAGATAATCATAGAGTGCTTCACCCTGACATCGATCTCTTGGGCGAAGAAGTTAAAGATGTTTTTACACCAGCACATTATATTGACCCTAATGCCGCTCTAGGCGACAAGTTAAATATTGTAGTTAATGAAAGAACTCTCAGTCAGTGGCACTTAACCCAACCTTACGAAAGAATTAAAGCTGAACATGATCTTGCACTCATTCAGAACATAAGAAGACGTAGATTGTCTCTCTCTAATAGAAAACAATCAGTACGGTCCACGCAATTAGGAGCTGTGGCACGTTCTATGGTAGAGACAGGGGCCGTTAGGATATCGTTAAAGTACTACCCGACATTCCTCGACATAGCCAAGAGAACAGAGTTACTGTCAGAACTTGGTTGTTTCGACTACCAAGACATGAATGCATCAGAACTAAAACAATTGCCTTTTATGGTTTCTATGCAAAAGCATAGGATCGATAAAGCTAAGCTATTACTTCATGTTCGGGAGCGTAGAAACGCAATAAGACACAAAATAAAGCTGCAACTGTCTAGGCCGTTGGAAGGCTGTGAGAGTAGATTAAGGAATCACTGTGATAGATTGAAGAAATACCTGGCTCGATTTGGTGAATCAACTGTCAAGCTAAACAATCCCACACTATTCTTGACCGATAATCAGCCTCAGATTCATCGAACATTAAAGTGCTGGTCTTTATTAAGCTCAGACTCGTTCAAATCGATTGAAGAGTTCTACAAAAGTTCTCTCTCTACTAACCAACTAACAGAACTGAATGCTAAGCCATCTATTAAGAAGGAAATTACACACTTTACAATCGAACAGCTAAACTCAGTTGTTTCAGTACTAGAGCAATCTATTGCGATGAACTGGGCACTTAAAGGAGTGTATTCAAATGCCATTAATAGTATTGATAGTGAAACAGTTTCAAAAATCGCTAAGGTATCTAAAGACCTATCTAACTTGAAATTTGACGATGTTTTTAAGTATAAAAGTTCAGAGGAATATCTTTGTCTAAAAACTGAATTGAGAAATCTGAATGCAGCTCTATACACGCGACTAAGTAATATCGAAACACCAGCCTCAAATGTGATTAACTTAGACAAACAAGATTTTCTAGCTTCATTTAACCCAAGCGTAGAAAACTACTTAACTCGGTTGGGAGAATATGAGTCAAACCTATCTGAGGCTCTTATCACCCTCGAGTGGTTTAAAGCTCAAATTGAAGATATAAAGAGATTTTCTCTTCGTGAAACAATATCAAAGTTTTCACTCGAACAGCGTCTATCTCTATCAACGGATTTATGTACAATGCCAGTAAATACGAATGTTACAATTTCTCCTGATCGAGTCGATAGTAATATGCATACGACAAAAGTAACTAAACGTTCTACAAGAAATGTAACGCCAAAACCCTTACTCGAATCACTATTAAATCTATAAAACAATTATGTTTACTTATGACTATAAAAACGATTTATCTCTCTTAGCTGAAGCGTTTAAACAGAGTGAAAGCACAATAAAACTGTGGCAGAAATCAAAGCCGAAACAGGCTTTCATGTTGGATAATGCATTCAACTACTGTAATGATTACGATGAACTAAAGCTATTTGTCAACAGGCTGGTGGAATTGGAAACCATAAAAGAGGTTAACGCCGAACTAGGATTGCCTAGTGCTCCAGATCGACTTGTAGATGAAGGCTTCTCTAAGTCTGCCTATTGGAAGTGGTTTAAGGAAAACAGGCACTTGTATGTTGCGATGGTTATGGGGTATTCAGAGTTTAAGGTTCAGAACCTAGTAACCAATACTAACCAGGATTTGATAGCCAAGATACTAACTAACCTAAGTAAAAAGGAGCTGGTATCGCTCTACACCTCTGACCCAGATAGTTTAATTAAGTTAATCAATACGCTTAAGTGATGTGAATTTTTGGGGTGATATACAGTGTATATTCTAATGGGACCAGTATTGATGTCACATTGTAAATATACACTGTATATTTTAAAGGGAGCTATTTGTTAAAATAGTATACAGTGTATATTACTCAGATATCCATCTGGCATAGTGTTCCAGAACTCTTGATTAACTATTAATCAACATGGTTGTTCAAAAAAAAGTATTAGAATATACAATGTATATTCTTAATCTAAAGTGTTTTAAATACTACAATTTTTCAGAATCAAGCGCGTAAGTACCCATCATAGTTGCATCAGCCGAACTGTTTTTCATACTTATGAAAACCACGGACTTACTTTTATCGAATTGGTCATTCGTGCACCCAATTAGACAACGACCCACTTTATGTGGTTTTGTTAATTTGTATATTCCAATGCCGATAGCATTGATTGCTCTAGCGAAACTCTTAGATAGTCCTGCCATAATCAACTTGTTGGCCATTTCGGACAGCTCCTGAGCATATGAATCTGTCATGTTTTCTGCCTTTATCTTTATCATTGAGCTCGAACCAAGCCACCAGTTGTTGTAAGCACCAGACTTACCTTGTGCGAGGACAATGTCTTCGATTGTGTACTCAATACCGAAAATGGTGAGTATGATACAACCACGAATGGCAAAATTGAGTTTACGTGGAATGTCATCCATATAGGTATCTGCTATTGCACCTCCTAGGCCGTTTTCTTTGGGCCAATTTACATTTGACACTAGCCAGTTAGAAACTTCATGTGACCCCTTCCTGCCAGCAAGTACAACCAATTTTGCTGGCTCCTTGTGACAAGCGTTGTAGCAACGGACTCCATCATAAGGTTGACCATGGGTGATACAATGGGATTGTTCTATGAAATTGATATTAGTTAAGCCATCGAGATTAAATTCAAATGCGTTTGAATGAATGGTAGCCACAAAATACTCCTTAGAAAAAGCTCACTTGCCGATACGAATTAATGAATACAGATAAATACTTTCGGAATAACTAATAGTTCATAAGTAAACAGAATGTAAGGTGAGCCTAAGAAAAAAGAATCTAAGTTTGAGCTCTGTTGATACAAGAATGATCTAAGCTTGTTTAGATGAATTAACAAAATAATAGTAAAATTAAGATAAGGGAGATCCATGGAAGGATTGGGTATTATTGTCTTTAACGGTATAGGGATGCTTCTGTGTTTCTCTATTGGTTCTTTCGTTGCGTACTTTGGTTATAAAATTTTCAAAAGAGGCGCCTCGTTAAAGGAAGAGGAGCAACTAATCGAATGGAACAATCTCAAGGTTTCATCAAAAGGTGGAGGAGCAATAGTTACATCATGTTCAGCAATTTGGGCAATTGTGGGCTTATATGTTAGCCCTGGCATTTCAAATACTCCAAATGGGCCGGATTATACATCAATTCATAATAAACAGAATATAGAACTTAAGGTTGCAAGTGCGTACGTTGATGACCCTGAATCTATATTGGATAACCCTGAAGAGTTAAAAAAGTATTTTTCCGAGAGTTTGTCATCAAGAGACTATGACGTTGGAATTATTCACGTGAATGGCCGAATTGGAAGGTTGGATTCAGACTCAACAAACTACTTGGTTGATAGTTCAGGAAATACGACCTTAACAGCTGAGGCAGAAGGGGAGTTTGGTAAAGTACTAGTTTTATTCAGACCAAAAGTTAATGAAAAAAATCAATTGATATTTGATGCAGATGCTTTGGTTAAGAATGTGGATATAAATCGTCTAGATAAAGTAAAGAGTTCAGACTAATAAATCTTTACTATTCAAGCTACGTTGGTCTTTGGTCATTACCCATAAATCACTGAATAACCCACAGAAACAGAAATACCCAGAATCAATATGCACTTTACGACATTACCTCTAATGGTACAATGCGACATAATTTTCAATAAAAATACTACAAAATGTTCCTAAGAATAGAAAAAATTACAGTTAAGAATCTGTTTGGTTTTTTAAACTATGACATTGAACTTCCAGAGTCCGATCATGTGGTTATTACAGGCCCCAATGGCTATGGTAAGACTATGCTTCTCAAATTGATTCATAATGCTATCTCAAATAACTACAAAGAATTATCTAAAATAAGTTTTGATACATTCGAACTGAAAACCAATCTTGGTCTTGTCCGTTACTTCAACTCAGAATCTGGTATGCAGATCGAGTCATTTCTTAATGACGCAAAAAAGATCATCATTCCTTCAACCCAAAACTTGTCTGAAGAAAAGGTATTTGATTACAGAAAAGCTTTTTCTATTCTTATCCATTCTGTACATCTGAATGACGAAACTGAAGCATATAGCATCATTACAAAGCAAAGAGCGTTTCTAGAAGATAAAATGAAGTTTGCGCTAAGTAAATTGCACAAGCTTGACCAGTTGGTTTATGACTTATTTTCATGCATTTCAATAGAATCACACGAAGTTCAAAATAACGCATTACCGTACATGCAGAAAGAGAGGATAGTTGGCCTACAAGACCTGTTAGCACCTTACACTCGTTTCGGATTGCTACCAAAGTCGAGTAAGTATCTCGAATTGAATGACTTAAACCTTGTATCAGACTACACCATTAACTTGAGTGATAAATTGGATGAAATATTCTATGAAGAATCTTTGCATGAAGACTTTGTAGGACGTTTGAGCGAGTTCTCGAAGCTAATTGAGAAGAAAAAGTTTTCATTTAAAACTATAGCAGTTAACCCGGAATACGGCTTCGCATTCTTCAATCATGTTGGTGCTAATATACCTTTAGAAAAGTTGTCTTCAGGCGAGAAGAACCAAGTATCTATTTTCTTTGATCTAATTTTCAAAGCAGAAAATGGTGCAATCATTTTGATAGACGAACCTGAGGTATCTCTACACATTTCATGGCAGAAAGACCTCCTTAATGAGTTCTCTCAAATATCAAAGTTTAATCACTACTCACAGCTTATAGTAACAACGCATTCACCGGATGTGATTGGTGATGAATGGGAAAGTTCAATTGACCTCTTTGACAAGCATGTGATTGCAAAGAGTAACTAGTTATGTCGAGTTTAAGAGATGCTACCAGAGAACGTAGCGATGAAACTAAATTTAGCGCTCTGCTTTTACAGGTCCAAACTGACCACGTAGGCAATAGGATTATATTTGTTGTTGAAGGCGACTCCGATATTACTCTGTTTAACATGGTGTTGAGAAATACAGAGTTCTTTTACTGCACTCCAGCAAGTGGAAAGGCGGATGTCATAGAAGCTGTTGATAGGCTGAGGACTCGTATTTCTAATCAAGTTTACGGTATAGTCGATGCAGACTTCGACCACGTACTAGAAAAGACTTACAACGATACATTTATGACGGACGTGCATGATGCAGAAATTATGATGCTTCATGATGAATTTATCACAGATTTTATAACTGAACATACACAAAATCATATTCTGGGTCCGATGCAGATCGATGAAGTTGGTCAGAGATTAATGAGTAATCTGATGAGCGTCTGTAATGAAATCGGTCTTGTAAAACTCGCTTGTAGGTTGCTGAATTTGAATGTGAGATTCAAAGGTATGAACTACTTTACTAGCGAAGCTGTGACGGTTAACGATTTTAATGTGTCAATAAACATTCAAATCTTAATCGAAGCTGCAATCAGAAGAAGTCCGAGAGTAGAACAAACTCATTGTATCGACATATACAATAAATACGTAGAGTTAAATCAAGCTGGTTATTGTATATATCAGACCGCGAATGGGCATGACTTTTGCCAGTTGCTGGCTCAAGTGTTTAAGCAACCATTATCATCAGATAGAAATGTAACTGTCAAAGGGGTAGAGAAGTATCTTCGAAGCAAATATACAAAGGAGAACTTTGAGCGGACTAATTTATATGAGCAAATGATTAGACTTATTGAGACCGATGCAGAGGTAGAAGAAGTAGCGTAGTTTTTAGGATATCATATTGCCTCATTTCAACAGAAGTGAGGCGTCAATAACTATAACTTTCGTTACTCACTTACTTGAACAACTTTGTTGCCGAAGTATCTTAGTACTTTAGTTGTCCTACCGTTGATGACTGGCAAATCTTCTTTGTTAATCCATCCAATTAGCTCCTGAACATTAGATTTTCCGAATTGGTTCAACTTATACTCACTATCGTATATGCAGTTTGCCATACGTGTTACAGGGTCTCCAGTGCCGTATAGTAGGTATATCAGAGTCTTTTTTACCCTCTGTTCTTCATTACTTCCCATAAAGCTCTCCTTTAATGTATTGAGGCCACCTTTGTAGAAGCGAAACCGGTCATGGAAAGAGTGCAGAACGCAAAGTGCCTCAACTATATCAATCATTGAAGCTGATATGATTGCTTCCTTTGAACCGAGGACTTTTTTTATAAGGGGATAATTATGCGGAACAATGCGATCCTCAAAATGTTCCCATTTTGTATTCATCCATTCATTAATAAGTTTTGCCGTTTTAGACCGTTGTTGTTCATCCCATCCAAGAGGTTGGTGCTTCCAAGTGTCTTGAGTGGCATAGAAGTCGCGAACAAAGCTGAAGAATGAGTCAATTTCTAATCTTAATGGTATTAAGTCACCGTTAACTTTTCTATCGAAGGTTTTGTAGATTTCTACTATTCGATTAAAAGCACTAACTGATTCTTGATATGAACGCTGGTATGTATCTTGGAAAATAGACTTCTGTGATGCTTTCTTTTTACCGCGATTGATGTTCGAGAAGTTCACATCCCCCATGGTGTCGATGACATCGTGTTCCATGTCATTTAATAGTTTATTTGCATGATAGTACTTGTTATAGATACTCCGATAGCATTTGACTGCATCTCTATTGAGCACTTTTGCGTCACGCCAGTATTCACTGAATAACTCTTGCAGTTCTATAAATCTATGATCTTCCGGGTGGATGCCAATCATAACTTCTTGATTAGAATATATGGCGGATCGAGTTAGATTCGCTGAACCCAACAAGATGGACTTATCACCAAAAATGTAAAGCTTAGGATGGAATGAGTTGGTCGTGAAGAACCTAGCTTCAACCTTATTATTGTTTAGTAATCTATCTAGTGCAGATGGTGAGGTTGGAAAACCAAGTCGCACAATGATTTTTAAATTACATCCTTTTCCAAGGACCTCATCTATAACATCAAACTCTGTGAAAAAAGCTGAAGCAATGAATAAGTCCATTCCATCTTCTATATGATCTGTGATGCCATGTTTAATGAAATCATTTTTTGAAGTTCGATTAGTATACAAGTCCATTGGTTTGCTCTCATCACTCTCTTAAAATAGTACAAGCCATTGAGGTTGATAAAAGAGTAACTTATATCAGTAAAAGGATACACTGGCCTAAAGAATTCTGTGGCTACAAGCTTATTTTCGCAAGTTTGGAGTTGATCAAGTAAAGATATTAGGGGAGGGGGAGTTGTATATTTTCTGGTTTGAAAAAAAGAACCCCCTCCTACGCAAAAGCGTAAGAGGGGGACAGAGATAAACGCTTGGGGGCAATTTAACTCCGAAGCGAATTATATACAGGTTTACAGCTTAGTTCAAAGAAAATGACACTATAAACAGTTAAATGCCCAATTTTTCAGCATGATAGATAAACGCCACACTATATGGATAATCCCCAATCTCCTAAAAGCTGATCAAGCTGCTGCTTTTGCTCATCGCTTATATTTTTAACTGTGAAACTGAACTCACCTTTCAAGGAGTCATGTTTTACGTGAACTTCAGAGCCGTTATCAAGTTTCTTCTTAAGTTTCTTTGGCTTTGTCAATGCATCTTGCCCTTGATCCTCATCATGCTCGGCATAGCTGTATGACAGAATCTTTTTTACGATTTGAGCGTTGGCGTGTTTAGCACTTAATGCTGTAAGCCTTAGGTTTTCTGTCTCTTCTAATAAAGATGAGCAAAAATTTTCAAAGCCTGATTTTTCTTTATCAGAAAGGCTAGTTATTTTCTTGTCTAATTCAATTATTGAAGGTCTTCCTAGATCAGGAACACTAGGAATGACATCTATTAGCCATTTTGGTAGCTCTGCCGCTTTTATACCAGCTGAGACTAAGTTTTTGTCATAGCCTTTCTCGGTGGCAATCTGAATATTGTTCAAACCTTGTTCTTTCTTGAGGTTCAGCCATTGCTTACCTAACTCATAGAGAGACATGGGTCTATGTGTATTACTTACTTCAGATAAAGACTGCTTACTTTCGCGTGTAATATTTTGACTTGTAGCATAGATCTTAAAACCGCGCTTACTGTAGAAACAACCGCTTCTGCGTTGAGAGCCATCAATAACTTCATAAGTGACACCCCCTTGTGAATCAGTGTGTTTTATAGCAAGACCGGGATAGAGTTGACCCTTATCAGAGATCTTGTTGGTAATATCTATAACTGACAGCCGAGACATAATTGATTGATCTCGAACATTATCCTCTGATACGAATGTTTCGGCTTCAATTTTATCAAAAGGAATTTCGACCAGTTGAAACAAGACTTCTTGGCCATCAACCGCAATTTCTAGTTCGGATACTCCTGCTTGAGCTGCCTCGTTAAGGAGTTGCTCCTCTTTCGTTGTGATTGCAACACTATCTGATGATAACTTCGAGGTACGATTACCACCTGGTGTATAAGCTTGGACATTTCTTCTATGACTTGACATGGTGCCCTCTTTATAAATCGATATCTTTTAAGTGATCTTTAAGCTCATTTGCTAAATCAATTACTGAGTCCTTAGAGTCACGTAGCTGTCGAGGGATACAAATACCTTCGCTAGAAGCGACATCTAGTACTGTTCGATAATTTTTGGCTGCGGTATCAAAAGCATTTGAGCGAATGATGTAGTTATTGAATACCATGGAACGGTACTCATCTTTGATACGATTTGATAGCTCAGTATCTCGGTCTTTCTCTTCTTCGACGTTGGTACGGGCAATTTTAATCCAACGAATACCTTCTGAACCTTCTGGCAAAGCTCGAACCTGGTTAGGTAAATTATCCAAGAATTGAGTTGTGGAGCTCCAGTCGAGAGCCTTTGGAGATACTGGTACCAACAAACCATTACAAGCGTACAGTGCACTCCAAGTAAGCGGGTTGATTTGAGGTCCTGTATCAATAAAGATTAAGTCGTATTGGTTACGAATAGGGTCGATAACTCGTTCTTTTAATCTTGGAATTAGGTTTTCTTCTCCGAGCCAATGTAAAGACGAAAATCGCTCATCCTCAGGAAACGCTGGCATGATTCGAACATTAGGTAAGAAGGTATTAAGGATTGCTTCATCAATAATATCCTCATGACTTAAACCATAATTCACGAAATTTTGATATAGAGAATCTTTACCCTCAAGATCCGCTGTCATAATGTCAACGGCAGTGAGTTGGTCCAGATCATTTTGTTTGTATTCCTTAGATTGAGCGAACAATTTAAGTGAACCCTGTGGATCTAAATCAATGATTAGAATGCGGATACGTTCAAGGTGCTGTAAACCTAATGCCTGAGCCAGGTTAATAGTCGTCATGGACTTACCTGTACCACCTTTCTGGTTCTGTACATTGATAATATGAGTACCACGATTAAAATCAGACCATTTTGGCTTACCAGCTAAATCGAGAATTTCATGAATATAGTCTGGCGAATACGCATACTTACCACGGATCATTTCAGGTGGTTGATAGCCTTGCTCCACCCAATCTTCTTCCTTTTTCTTAAACGTGTTGACAGAGTCCCAGCCACACATTTTGCTCATTTTGGTTTGTGGAACTGAGTGATTAAGAATGACCTTGCTGACTTCAAACTGTTCATCGAGTACAACCTTCGATTGCTGAAGGATGTTTGCTCGACGTTCTGACTCGGTACGACTTACGCTCTCGTTTGCTTTTTCCAAATTCTGCAAAACGGATTCAGTGACTGATGACATTGTGACTCTCCATAAAATTGACAGTCACATTGTCAATTAACAGGTGATGACTGTCAATGATAATTAATGGGTATCAATGATATGTTGAGGCTATCATTTTTATTTGAGGCTTTCATCACAGAATCCTAATGAAAAAAGTCAAATACAGTGCGAACAGAATCTATAGGTTGATTTTGTCGCTGTATATGGTCAGATATCTGAGTGTACAGAAACACAATGTATAAGCTAAGCTATTAATAAATAGAGAAAAAATAATGAGCGACATTAAAGAGCAATTGCTAGTATTTTTGAGAGAACGGACCGCGGTAGAGGCTGTTGTGTCTCCGAGTGTTTATGTAAAAAGTACTGCAATCCCACGCGAAGATAAGTTAGAAATTGTATTACATCGGCAGTCTACTCCATATAACAGTAAACATTTCATTGATGTGATGATAGAAGTACCTTTAGAAATCAACAGAAAAAATTACGAAATTATTAAGAGCTGGCCTATGTGCAAACTAAACGAATACTCAGATTCTAGTATGTTATTAGTGAAACGCGAAGACTAAAAATCTTGAGTTGTTGAGTAAAGTATGCTTAACGTATATAGTTAAGCATACTTTACAAAGATAGGTTTCTTGTTACCGTGACTAAAGACGAATACATTGAGTGCTATAAACGAAAAGGTTGGACTACAGCACACCTAGCCAATCGGTGGGGGTTTAGCAAGGTAAGAGTCTACCAAATTGCAGAGGAAGTTGAGCTAGGGCATAGTAAGAAACAAGCTCATATAGATATGCTTAACGGGCTACCCAAAGCGCCAAAATCTATTCGAAAACCCTATAAAGAAAACTAGGAGAAGCTTGTGAAAAGGCTTGAGAATGTAATGGAGAATAACAACCTAGCTTTGAGCTTTGGTCCTGCAATAGACTTCTTTGTTGACTGGGGCTTCAAGATAGCGCTTTTAATTTTTGTAGTGGTGTTTATTTCATCTCTAATCACTACTTACTTCAATGGTGCACTACATACTAATGCTCTGTCTGTATTTGGATTGACAGGTTATTTAATCGCTAGTGCTATATATCAAGGCCTGAACGATCATCATCGGGGATACTAATATAAATTTTTCATTTGGCGCTATACAAGAATTGAATCGCGTTCCGTCGCCGGAACGCTGTGAGTCAAAACAAGGTCAAACGTGATATGACATTCAAAGCCGTGCTCCGTTCGGAGACCATTTACTAAGTTGGTGCTCCTCTTTGTTTGGTTCATTTGATAGTGTTTTTGCCTGAGGTTTTTGACCAAGCAAAGCACTTCTTGATCGCTGCTTCTACGATAGATATTTCTACAAAACTACCACTTGTTTAATCCTCTTCGGTATCAAGTGGCATTAGCCATTTATTGAAAGCACCCTAAATCTAACAGTTGCCTTTTTATTTCAGCGAACTGGTCAATGTCAATTATGCTTAGTTGCAGCATTCTATTTGTAATGAATTTTGGTGTTACGTTCATCTGTAAAGCTATCTGCCTCAAACCAATATCTTGACTCAAGTAATTCATCAATTGCTCGTCACTCGAACTGTTCCAGCTATTGGTGGAACGAGGAACACTTTGAGTGATAGTAGTGTTGGTCGAGGTTGCATTTTTCGGCAATTGTTTAGGTTTAATTGATATTTGGTTCTCTGTGTTGTGGCATAAAGAACTTATGCTTTCTACTAGCCCAATTAGACCGTACTCAAAATGAATGTATGGAGTGAAAGTGATAGAAACTATAGATGCATTAGATAGTATCGACTTCGCTAAATCCATTTCGTTGCATTTGTTTTTAGGGATCAACAAATTTATCTTGCCTTCACATTTAGTCTCGATACCAATTACAAGTCCGCCTCTTTTTTCGTGCATTGCATCACTAATAACACCAGCAAAAGTACATTTGGGGCTAAACTTTGATACTCGTTTTCGCCAAGCGTCTCGGTCACGACTTTGCAGTGAAGTAATATATTGCTGACTTGTAGAGGCTGATTTTGGTCCAACAGAGATAATCCATTTAATGAGTGATGGCCAATTTGAGATTTTCATGAGCTGTACCTGAAGGATAATTACACAGTATAAATACCACATTAACACACGCGCGAGTTGAAATAAATCGAATTTATAAAGATTATGGAATATAGTAAATATGTCATTTGAGGATAAATAACAAGGTCTAAAATTATGGTTTATAGCTATATCATTACCCGAGATAGAGAGCGTATTGTAGACAACCTAATGGAACACGGTGAGTTTTCTAATGGTTCAATTAAAGGTAAAGAGTTAAGCCTTGATCATCCATTAGCAAATGAGATGGTAGATACCTTAAAACTAGTGCCTCAAGGCATGGCCAATACCTATTACACCCTTCACCATTTGAAACAGCAAGATTGGGATGTGACTCATGAAAATGGTTATGAGAACTCTCTCATTGCGAGCTTTAGTTTAAATGGAAACCTAAGTTCACTTTTAGATAAAGTCAAAAGTGGAGAGGGGTTTAAGGTAGAAACGAATACCTTCCAGGAGTTCATTGAATCGAATCAAGGTATCGATTTAATCGTAGATTTTCAAAATACGATCACTCAGTCTGATTGTTGGACACCCCAAGGAAAATTAAACAACCCATTAATATCGAACTTCACTGTGGATATGGAGCGTCTTTCAGAGTGGCCCGGCATGCTCGAAGCACTAAATAATCTAGGTATTGATTCAACAAATTTAGAAAACGCTATTAGTGAAATTGGTTTAGAGTCTGCTCTGGAGCTTTGTAAAAGACCAGAAGTACTTTTAGCTTATCAATATAGCCAGGGAAGATTTGCAGACTTGCCAAAGAAGAATCTACCCGGTGCAAGATTTATTCAGAATTTAGATTTAGTAGAAATTGCTGAAGAGTACTTGAAGTTCACTACTGCTCAAAAGCTTGAGGGCGTTGAACCAGACTTTAAACAGTTTTTGTTAGAGCAAGGGGAATCATTAAATGACAAAATTGATAGCGCCGTTAAATCACAAGTTTTATCGTTTATGAATGAGATGCAGCTCGATGACTCCAAAGAAAGTATTGAGTTACTAGACGAAACTGCAACAACACTATACAAACAATTAGATCCGCGAAACGAATTAATGGGCTTAAGGTACCACCTTGAAAAATTACTAGACGTATATACAAAAGAATCAGAAGTAGACCATGAAGCTCTATCATTACAATTAAATTTGCAGTTGGATGAGTACAGTGAGAGGGATGCTTTCAATACTTGGTTATTAAACAACATCTTAGAATGCAAGTTAGAGCCGAGTGTAGAACTAAAAAGTAAACATGAAGCTATGGCCTTCCTTGAAAACTCCAATAATGTCACTATTCCGCAGATGATGGCAGCATTAGTACATTTATCTAACCAAGACCTTAGTAAAATACAAGCGACCCTGGATGGTGAGCTTGTTGGGCCAACTAACCATACATCTGAGTATTATGCGGACCTTATTAAAAAATTTGAAGGGATAGTATCCCAGTTATCGGTGGACCAAGGTATTGATGTATCAAAAGCAAAGGAAGATGTATTCAGTAGAATAGTGGAATCTTTATCGCTAAACAAACCTGTTTCGCAAGAAGCTTTGAGCGATAGTTTATCGAATGAATTATACCAGCTAGCTGAGGCTACAAGGTTTTCGCCAATAGGTTCTGAGAAAGCTGACCCCATTCAAAAACTGACCATAAAAGATGTTCGAGCAATCATTTTACCTGAAGCAGTAACTGAGCCTGAAATTATCGATCAAATGTTGGCAATAGAGAAGCTGAGGGAGGAAGGCTTTAAAGGTAAAACTATTCTTTACAGTGAGCTCGAGCGTGATGGTAAAGCTCAAGCTGTACATTCTTTTATAAAACATAATCCTGACACGTTAAGAACAATAGGTGCTGCTCCCACTTCCCAAGTAGATCCTGAGCTGGATATCCCCAAATCAATAAAGATTCTTGAAGAGATTCAGGCTAATCACCCTTACTTAAAGATTCGTGTACATGAAACGATAGATTCAATGAACTTTCTTAGTAATGATCTGAAAAGTTACAGCTCTACACTCGCTGGGGTTGCCCACAATGGTGAAATGCATGTGAATCTACAAAGTGAACATAACGCATATGAGTCAGGACTTCGAAAGACTATTGCACATGAAGCGGTACACTTGGGATTTAAGAAGATGTTCACAAACTCCGAGTATGTGGACCTTATGGAGACTGTTTGGCAAAACATTTCCACTGAAGACAAGGCTACAATAAAACAAAACTATGGGCACCTTGATGAAAACAAGCCTCTAGATAGACGTAGCCTTGCGGAAGAATGGTTAGCTATGAAGGCTGAAAGTATTGATCTAAGAGATATTGATCGTATACAGCCAGTTATTAAGGTTTCATTGGTTAACAAGCTCCAAGGGTTTAGGGATTCTGTTCTCAAGAAATTAGGCAAGGTTACCGAGACCTCTTTAAATGTGGATGAGCTCCTGGTAAACGCGATTAAAAAGGCTGGAGAGTTCAACCAGTTCATTGATGGTAAAGTAATTGATCAAGGTTTGGTCGTTAGAAAAACAGGTTATGTTGAACATGAGCATCAGTCGTTTGACCTGTATCGTGGTTATAAAGCGAATTTAGACGCTGGTAGAAATTTATCTACAGAGGTGCAGATTGCAGCTAAACAAGACTTTATCCATAAGTACTCGAACAATGGGCACATTAAACTCTTAAATATCACTTTCGATAATAATAATGAACCCAAACTTGAAGGTAGTCAGTTAAGCCTACCGTACTCTGCAAACCCCAAGGACCTTCTTGAGATATTAAGGCAGGTTGAGGTAAGTTCGTGGACAGGTAAACCATCTTTGCATTCTAACATAAGTACTGAAATAGAAGCTGTTGACAGGGCTGAAGCAACTCCACCAGCAGTTGTTAAAGCCAAGCTTGGTAATATAGTTAATGAGTTCACTATAGATACATCTGTGAATAATGAAATTCTCAATAAGCTTTCTGGACCAGTAAAAGACAAGTGCAAACAAGTAGACGAAAAAGTTAAACAAGAGGTTGACACTGATATGAATTTAGGAATTGGATTTTAAATTGTATATGCTGTAACCTATTATAAAACAACAGGAGGCTTCCTATGGTTGCTGCAATTGCTCTTCTTCCATTACTTGGTGTTATAGCGGCTATTTTTTGGGGGTTGAATATGTACTACACACTCGTTCCTAACTGGTTAATTCCAGTAGTGTGCGTCGTGGTAGTCGCCTCAATATTCCAAATTAAGGTGACATACAAAGAACTAAATGAATCGGAAATAGATAGTTTTATTGGGCGGTTCTTGTTCTCAATACATCGAACAGTTCGACAGTATATGAGAGCGGCATTTATGCCAGTTGTACCTGATTTTAGTTTTGTAAAACAAACCCTCAATATCATGACGAAACGAAAAGATGATGAATAAGAAATTAATGTTAGCTGTAATGTTGAGCGCCTCCCTTTTCGGTTGTGCTCAAAATGATAGTCTTGATCCAGTATTTGGTTTTACTGGTGAATATGGTGCTGGTGGTACAAGAATCCCTAATAATCCAGCATACTTAGTTGATCCTGGGTTAACTACTGAAACTGAACTATTTAAGATATTCGGTGAGCCCCAACTAACCCAAAGTTTCCCATGGGGTAGAGTAGTTACTTATAGATATTGGGAAAATAAAATTGGGTTGCCGATGTATGAAGAGTATGTTGACTTTGTTTTTAACGATAGAGGTTTCCTTGATAAGGTGGCAACCTATTCTCAAAGGGGCTCTAAGCGGGTTGAAACAAATCAATCCAAAATGATAGAGAGAGAAGAAGAGTGTCCAAGTCACTACACAGTGTGCCAGTCATACGAAAACTTCAGTCATTAGAATCCTCACTTCATGCGTTTGCTCACTCCTTAGAGCAAACGTACTTTAACGTTCAGTTAAACAATCCCTCTGACATCAAACCAATTAAAGCGGTCATTAGAGCTATAACGGCGATCACTTACGATGAATACCAATCAGGACGAGAGTTAAACCAGTTACCTGGAGTGGTCTTCATTCCTGAAGATGTAGTTCCCAAATTACTAGAAGTAAATCATGCCAAAAAGGCATTTTCAGACGCTGTAAAAGAAGCTAAGGCCTCGAGTAAATGCAAAAGCAATACTGCCGCATTGAATTATGTAAGAAAATTATTAACAGAGATAGGCATGCAAAGGGTTCACTTTAAACAATGTGAACGCTTGCTGGTGGTAGAAGAGGCGCTACCTAAAAAAATAGTTTTTTATAACGAATCAAAAGGGTGGGGTAACCAAAAGAAATACTCAAAAGAAGAAGCGCTTGAGTTAGCTAAAGAAATCATTGATAACGGTTCTGATAGCTTTGACATCGTTTCTAAGAAAATTGCAGAGATTTCTGATTCGGAGTTTCTTGTGCACCGGACGCCAAGTCCAACAAGTATTAAAGCGAACATCACTAGATATGTACCAGGAGTGGGAGAGAAAAGTCATTCAAGAGTTGCTTCGTTACCAATATTTGTTGTAACTACCGATATGGATTCAGCGAGAACGGTACTCATTGGTTCTATGGTTTCGATTGAGTCTACCCCAAAGTCTAAAAGACTGGGGTCTAGTAAAGCTCGTAGTAAGTTTGAAGAGCAACCCTATATCTCAACTTTGCGTCTATATCGATATAAGCCCGAATATAGATAGAAAAATTTACAAACCAATCTATAATATATGATATTAAATTGGAGGGTTAGAGATGCACAAGCGTAGAGATAATTTGCAAAAGACGATACTCATTGTTTGGTTTCTGTGTTCTAGCATTGTACTTGGGATTCAGCTATTACCTAGCCCAATTGATAATGCAAGTGCAAGTCAGATAGAGTCAAAAGCCGGAAATCTGGAGCCAGATGACAGCCTGATCAATCTGGATACAATTCTTACCTATATGCCTACCGAAGTACCTCATTCCAGAAATAAACAGTAGCTATAAAATGATTTAATATGGTATTAAATACCATTGACAAACACTTTGCTCAACTATAATATATAACAAAACAGAGCGAGGTAGTTATGGTTACAATAGCTAGCAATAACAGCAATCCTTCACCTAAAAGCGTGGCTCTTGCTGCTGCTTTAGGGCAAATTGAAAAACAATTTGGCAAGGGTGCTGTGCAAAGCCTTGGGGGCGAAGCAACAACTAACAATCTTGACATCGTATCTACAGGCTCACCTAAGCTTGATAAAGCTTTAGGAGTGGGCGGGTTAGCGCGAGGTCGTATTCATGAAATTTTTGGCCCGGAGAGCTCCGGAAAGTCGACATTGGCATTGGAAGTCATTGCTGAAGCACAAAAGAAAGAAAGTATTTGTGCCTTCATTGATGTTGAGCATGCGCTTGATCCTGGATATGCCAAATTAATTGGCGTTAATAGCGAAGAATTGTATGTTTCGCAGCCCAATAGTGCGGAGGAAGCTCTGTCTATTGCAGAAACTCTTGCTCTATCGGGAGCAGTAGACATTATTGTTATCGATAGTGTCGCAGCAATGTGTCCTAAAATGGAGTTAGAAGGAGAGATGGGGGCAGCTAGTATGGGCCTTCATTCGAGGTTAATGTCGCAAGCATGCCGGAAGCTAACAGGTATTCTAAAGAAAACGAATACCATGGCTATTTTCATAAACCAAATTCGTTTTAAAATTGGTGGTTTTGGAAACCCTGAGACAACAACAGGTGGAAATGCTTTAAAGTTCTACGCTACAACGCGAATTGATATTCGCAGAACGGGGAGCTATAAAGTCACCGATTGTACAATGGGTAATGAAACCAGGATTAAGGTTGTCAAAAACAAACTTGCCCCTCCATTTAAACAAGCTGAAACCAAAATATTGTTTGGTAAGGGTTTCGATTACTACGGTGAAGTTCTTGATTTAGGCTTAGATGCTCGAATTATAGACAAACGTGGTACTTGGTACCTTTACAAAAACCTTAAGCTTGGGCAGGGCAGATTGTCAGCGACAGAGGCCTTAGAAAACGACAAAGTCCTTCTTGAAGAGATATTATCTCGGATTAATTAGATTAAGGTATGTTGCGGGAAAACCGCAACATAAAGGCATAATGTTATTTAGTGACTTTCAGAAAAATCTAGACAAATTACCTTTTGATGAATTGCAATCACGGAGAAAGGGGCAGTCTGTACGCTCATTAGCTTATTTTCTTGGCTCAAATGAAGTCGCGATTCAAAAGTACAAAAATAATCCCGACGAACCTGTAAAGGAATCGCATATTCGATGCGTTGATTTTCTTTTGAAAATGCCAAAAGAGCAACAGATCCACATTCTATCTCAGAGTGTAAACAATCCTATCTTAAGCGTTACAGAGTCACAGCGCTGTAAAGTGAAGCATTATGATGCTCTGGAGAGTCGTCTCCTGAAGCTGGGTATGTCGAAGTTAGGGGTGTATTCATTATTGGGTACTCGTAATAGCGTTGTGGATAACGCACGAAAAAAAGGCGCCATGTCAAAAGGCTTGGCAGCGATCGTTGGGTTAACGAGTCGATTTAGTAATGATGAGCTCTTGGAACTAGCTGTCGAATACGAGACATCTGAGCGAAAATTGCCCGCTTTGAAAGAAAAGCTTATGAAAAAGCATTCTAAGTCCTCAACTTAACGACAAAAGTTGAACTGCAAGCTCAAAACGTGAATCTGGATAAGGATAATCTGAGAGCAATCAATAAACTAGCGAAATCGCTGGTTTATTTAGAAAACTAATCTATGTCATTTACGTATAAAAAAAAGGATTTGAAGTGAAAAACTACTTAGCACTCTCGATTTTAGTAGTCCTATCTGGCTGTGGTGGTGGCGGAGAAGGTGGTGGCACCAATAGCAGTAGTGGCGATAAGTCACTTGTACTTACTGTAACAGATCCAACTCAATCACTAGTGGAGAATGGGGAGTCAATAACCGTCCAATTAGAAACAAACTCAAAATCAGATAACTACACTCTTACTGTAAGAGATCCACAGTCGGTTCTCAATCAAATTCCTCTAAGTGAATATGAAAAAAATATTCATTGGTCTGTAAATAAATCGAATTTAATTCTTTCAGCAGATGAATTACTTAAGTCTTCAGGTGATTTGAGCCTCACACTGACACTTGAAGATGGCAGCGAGCAAATATCTACGAACTTTAGCCTTGATATTGTTAACACAAGTCTTAATGAGCGTCTTGAAGTCGCTTCAACGTACATCGATAACAGTGAAGAGATTAAGCAGTTTTCGGAGCTACAATCACTCCAACATGCTTATGAAAAGGTTTTTTTATTGATGGGTCATGGTCAGCTCCCATTTACACCCGAATTTGATGAGCAGGTATACCTGGACAAACTAAACGACATCAAGTTGGCAGTAAGCAAGGTGCATAATGGTGGTATAGAGACTCTACTTGTTAATCCATTATCAAGTTTTGAATCTGAACTAAACGCAAGCGCTAAACAATACATAGATCATCTGAACAAGATTGCCGCAAAAGAGAATAGCCTGAGTGTACTCCCAGCAGTGGATTTCAATGCCTCTTCGACAGGCTATTCATTCTTTAAAGGTAATGTGAACTACGGTCAGTTTACTGAACTGTCAGTTTTCAAGTTCAACCCTGAATTTCAGTTTGTTGAAAATTTAACTGACCCTACTTACGGCAATTGCAGCATTTAAGGACAAATAGAATGAACAAAATCACCCTATCTCTACTAATTAGCGCTGCAGTTTTTAACGGTTATGCTCATGCGAACATTGCAGAACCTATCTTATTTAAAGGAGTCGATCCTTTAGCGATGTCAGACTCAACTGGTTACCACCAGTCACAGTTAAATACCTATTGGGCAGACCAAGACTTACTTAAAGGGGCGAATAGTATTTCTAAGGCCAGAGATACTGCAAAAACCAATAACGTGACACGTGTGGGTGTTATAGATGGAGGCTTTTTAAATACTCCAGAGCTTCCTTTTGTTGATGGATATAGTTTTATCGGAACTGAAGGTTACACAGCAAATTTTGACACACCGATATCTGACCGTGGTGAACACTGCGATATAGGTCATGGCAATATGGTTGCATCACTAATTGGTGCCAACCCTCAAGGGGATGGCGTAAAAGGTGTAGCTGATGTTGAATTGGTTGCAGCTCGAGCACTGAAATGTAGTGAAGCAAAAGTTGAAGACTTAACTGCTGCAATCAAGTGGCTGAGTGGACAAGAGGTTCCTGGTGTACCGCTAATTTCAGAGCCAGTTGATGTTATAAATATGTCGTTAACGTTGCGGAACACAATGTGTGGTGGTGACGTTCAAGACGCGATTCGAGTAGCGCAAGATAAGGGGATTACTTTTGTGGCAGCGCAAGGGAATCGAGGCGTTAATTATGAAACAGGGTTACCAAAAGATTGTCCCGGTGTGATCGGAGTAGGCTCAAACCAATTAGATGGATATAAGTCTGGGTTTTCTAACTTTGATGTTAACGTAGACATTGTTGCTTATGGTGACCGCCTCTCATTGCCGACAATCGTTGATTCGAATAATGATGGAGCTTTGGACTACACCGAAACGGCTGGAACGAGTCTTTCGACACCTCTAGTAACGGGCACAATTGCACTAATGCTCAACGAAAGTCCCGATTTAACTCCTACAGAAATCATTACCATTCTTAAACAATCGACAGGCAAACCAATGGTCGGTGAAGCGGGAAGTGGTTTTCTTAATTATTCTTGTGACAATGGATATTGCGGCTATGGTGTTTTGAATGCATATGAGGCAATGCTTCAAATGAGAAAGTTGTCAGAGGAAGGGGTAGCGTTAAAAAGTCCACTAGCTGGTGAGTGTGATGTAGAGTTTTACTTAGATACTCTCGGTGGTTCTATTGATGTTTGTTCAATGGGGGAGTTTAAGTTAAATGATCATGTCACTAGCGATAACACCAAAATAGAAGTTTATAAAGTTTCAAGCCTTGATTCATTAGATGTGGCAGGTGCTGAATTAGTTACAGACACTACAAATGGAAAACTTATGCTTCCAAATGTGGGTAATGAGCTCTTTGCCTACCGTATGTGTGAAAAGAACTTCGTTGATGAGTACCATTGCTTTAGCGATGAATTAACGCCACTAACGGTTTCTAATCTCGAAAAACCTCACCAATGTAATCTCTAGAAACTGAAATCTAACTAATTGATAAACCCTGGATATTTTCCGGGGTTTATTATATATGATAGTTGACTGCTTTTTGTTTTGCTGTCACAATATACCATATTAAAACGGCTTTGGGGGCAGAATGAAACCAACGTTAGAACAACAAAACGTCATATACAAACCTGTTAGGCTTGCTGTGATCAAAGCGCTTGCAGGAACTGGTAAAACTACATTATTTAGATTGTTCGCGAATGCATATCCAGAGCTAAGAATGCTCTATATTACTTATAATCGTCCGATCGCAGATGCCGCTAATTTACCTCCCAATTGTCTATCACTCACTGGCCATCAGTTAGCATATCAATTCGTAGGAAAATACTACCGCCACAAGTTTGCAGAAAACCTCAGCATGGGGCTGATTAGAAAGCACCTCAGGTGCGACTGGTCCATCGCAAACGGGACTATGGTTACTTTAGAAAACTATTTTTGTAGTGAAGACCAAGAAATAGAAAAAAAACACGCTCCATACAACCCCAAAAATAAAAAATCATTGGATATTCAAGAGCAGCTAGTTTCTAGTGCCAAGCAAATCTGGAATGAAATGCAGTTATTGGAAAGTCCGGTTCCCATGACGCACGATGGTTACCTAAAAGGTTTCTCTATTGCCCAAGTAGATTTGAGCGAGCATTTTGATGTGCTACTTGTAGATGAGGGGCAAGACCTTAACCCTGCAGTGAGAGCTTTTATGAAAGCTCAAACTAATATGAGAGTCTATGTATGTGGCGATGAGTCGCAACAAATTTATCGTTATCGCGGTGCCGAAGATGCACTGAAAGTTCAAGAAAATAGTGGAGCCGAAGTTTTCTCATTAACCCAGTCATTTCGCTTCAATGAACAGGTTGCTACATATGCCAATGCCTTTCTGAACCAACTTGGTGTTCATGAACGGCTTAAGGGGACCGATAATGGCATTATCGAGTCTGTTTTAACTTCAGAAAACGATTTAGATGAAAATCTCCAGATAGCCTATATCAACCGTACGATCGTATTAACGATTGAAGTCGCGATAGAAGCTGACGAACGTGGCAAGAGCATTTACTGGACTGGAGGTTTTAATAACTATCCATTTAACGAGCTCTTTGATTTACTCTACTTGAAGCTAGAGCAGTACGATAAAATACGCTCACGTGACTTTAAGCGTGATTTTACTACATTCGAAGATTTCGTAGAAGTTGCAAAAAAAACGAAAAACATCGATATGGCTAGAATCCTCAGACTTGTCTCTAAATATGATACTGGTTTGTTTGATATTTATGAGAACTTGAAGCGTTCTAAAGTGGATAATATTGAGGCTGCTGAAGTTGTCGTAGGAACTTGCCACAGAACGAAAGGCCTAGAGTTTGACCAGGTGGTGCTAGGGGATGATTTTTGTGACCAATTGAAATTAATCGAGCGTACAGAAGACGAAATTCGAGATGAGTTGAATCTAATGTATGTCGCCATCACAAGAGCCAAGTTACGATTCGTAGAATCCCATCCGTTTCATTCTGTACAACGTTGCTCACAAAACATTTTTGAACTGGCAAGAGAGTTTCAAAAGAACAAAAGAAGTAGCTCAGGCCGTTTTAAAAAGAGACGCCAATCATAATTCTATCGAGATGAGTAAATTAGGAGAAGTAAGTAAATGGCACTATTTGACAGAGAAACGAGAGAGTTGATAGAAAAGTTGATCAATCAGGTTGATGTTGATCTTCGAACCGATTTTAGTATAGGTATCATTTCTAGTGAAAATGAATATACATCTGTCCTAACTGCAGAAATTCGTAATAGGATTAATGCTAGGCTACCGTTAAAATCAGCTGCATTTTCACAGAAGTTGAAATCAAATGAAGAGCAAGCATGGGGCGTTGATGCTTGTGTTTTATTGATTGATTATGACAAGGGAGTCGGGAAACTATGTTTGTTTGAAGCAAAAAGTGATCGGCCAAATTGGGACTATCTGAAACCTAATTATCAACCACCTATCTCTCACTTTTCATCTCAGATAGCCCGTCAGGTAGCACCTAACAAACAAGGATTTGTTGTATGGGAGCAGTTTTATTCCAGCAAACCAAATGGTACACCTATAGGTGACCGAAATCCTAAGGGGTCTACCTGTATTCTCCATCATCTTGCATTCTACCATAATGGTACACCTCCTAATCCGAAAGTTTGGACTGATAATGATATTGATACCCTTGCTCGTGAGTGGCAAAAGGTATCCACAATGGGGGGCCTAGTAAATACGGTTTGCAAATGCAAATTGGGCAAAAGTTTCGATGTTAGTAAACTAGAAGAATTACTCAGTGAACGTATACCTGTGAGGCATATTTTGTTTTTAGAAGGGGGCCGGGCTGTCACAGAAAAAGATAGCTATCATTCTATTGCAAAACAATATCAGGAAAGGTTCCCAGACTATAAAGAGAGCACTGGTAGGCAGTAAGTGCTGATTTATTACTTGGTTTTTTTATCTTAGGTGATTGCTATAACAAGAGCATAATGATTGAAATTCCCTCAATTAGTTAAGTAGACTCGCAAAGTGTAATTCGAACTTTTCCAAATTAGTCAGTTGGTCTTCTCACTTAATGACCAACTGACTAAAAAATAATATGGACTGGATGGCATAGCTTTTGGGGTGCGTTCAGCGTTAGACCTGATTACCTAAGCTTACTGAGCCCGGCACCTAAATGAGAGCCTACTTGTCTTAACTTTTCCTCTTGTTCATGTACCGTGATTTCCAACAACTCACGTTCATTTTCAAGCATGTTGATTCTGTCTTGGCAGTCTTCTACAGCATCGTCATACCCATAGCCGTACATCCTTGCCCCAGTCACTCTGATTAAACCGACTAGCTTTTCTTGTTCGTCGATGTACTTCTCATACTCAGTACTTTGATTATTTACTAAACCCATATTCCCTCCGCTTCATTTCTCTTAGCCTTGTTCGCCCTTGCTCATCGCCAAAAGCCATATCAAACAACTCTCTGGGCGCGAGCTCTTGTACAGTAACTTGTGGTTCTTGACCTGTCTCAAGTTTAGACGTTCGCTTTCCCTTAAAGGGGAGCACATTTGATTTCATTAGTTCTCCTTAAATTGCAATGATTTACCTTGAATGAATGAAACCAATTTATCTTATGGAAAAGCCGTGGACAGTAGCACAAACGCATTAATTCTTGACCTTGACAATTCGTTGAGATTATGGGTGTGAAATGTGTCTGTGATATACATAGATTCCATTAAACAGAACATATTGAATATAAAGAATTAATTTCCAGTTTGGTGTTAGAAAAGTCATAACCTAACGGATCAGTAACTCGATAGGAGTCATTGAAAAAAAAGGTAAATTAGATTAGGTTTGAACTTGTTTTTTTGTTGGAAGTGTAGGTTGTGTCTAGAGAGCTAATTGCCGGATTTAAAAGAAGTTCAGAAAGCAGTTGTTGTGACTTTATTTGCCAAGAGGCTTACAGAGAAGCAATATGCGAGCTTTATCCTGAAGATGTAGCAATTTATAAACAAGCATACGGTCTTCTTCTGGATGCATCTAAAACATGTTTAGAAAGGGTTGAGCTTGAAACTGCATTCTCAGTAAGTGACATAGAACCAGACAAGATCATCGATGGTCCTTTTCATGCATTTGTGTTTAGCGACTATTATTTTGATCTAAACCATTCCGATCGATTTTGGGTTAAAGATATCACTCTGTGTTTACAGCATGAAGTAGAAAGGGCATTAGAGGCTGAGAATTGGGAGGGTGAGAATTTAGAGCAAGAGCTGCAAACAATATCACCTGATTTGGTTAGCATTGCTCAGATGATTGATGAGCAATTTGTCACCGCATTGTCTCCTATTCGAGAATATAAAAACACCTTTTATCACAGGTATTCGCCAACACTTTTCTTTAGTATTTATGATTATAGAGAAGCCTTGCACTACTTCCACCTCCCTTTTGAGAAAAAGAGTGAAGGGCTTTGTTTTTACAGTGCGCCATATACGCTTCATCAGTTCTATCGTGAGTCTTTTGGTTTGGATAACTCTACCAGAAAAAAACTGGTTCCAAAGGAAGCTTTATCTCGGACGTTAGCAAATGAGGAAAGACAATTTACAGTTGAAGAAGAGCACCTCTCTGCTTGGATGGCTCTTGAGTTTTGCGGTTCATCAGACAAAGTGGAACTTATTGATTGGGTCAATATGAGTGTTGATGTTTCTAGGCCTCTTTCCGACAATGAGATAAAGTGGGTAACGGCATGGTTTAAACAATCCCTATATGCCTCTCAAGCAAATAATATCCGAGCTGAAATACAATGCGCTACTTCAATAGAAGAGATTATTAATCTAAACAAGCTGCTAGAATCTATCGGGGGCAGGAAAATAGATGAAACAATAAGTTTGTATCAGTCCAACAACCTTAATTCTCCTCCACGCAGTAAGATTAAAAACTACCTTTGTGGAATGATTTTACACCAAGACCGTTCAATCAACCCTAAAAAACTAACCTACACGGAGTTCTGAGGGATCCCCTCATAATTTCCCCAAAGCACAACCATGTTTGAATAGATTTTGAGCAAGCAGGGTTGCAGCCGCG
>NZ_JAWPON010000001.1:0-139164 GCF_033344315.1 Vibrio sp. 2132-1
CTTTAAAATACAAAACGCCCGATGAAGTACATCGAGCGTTTTAGTTAAAAAGTGTCAACCCATATCAGGACGGGTCACTGAGATCTGACTATGCCAGTTTCAACTCGAACTGGTTCAGGTACATTACCATATCTTCAATCGTCAGTACCGGCATGTTGTGGAGGCGACCGAATGCTACGATCTCCGGTGCCTTTGCCATCGTGCCATCTGGATTGGTCACTTCACACAGTACGCCAGCGGGTTGAAGCCCTGCCATTTGCATCAGATCAATCGTACCTTCTGTGTGACCACGGCGAGTCATTACACCACCTGGACGTGCGCGCAGAGGGAATACGTGACCCGGGCGAGCAAGATCTTCCGGTTTTGCGTGCGGGTTTGCCGCCGTTTTAATGGTCGTTACGCGGTCTGCTGCTGAAACACCCGTTGTTACACCAACTTTCGCTTCAATAGAAACCGTAAATGCGGTTTGGTTTGCGCTGTTGTTGTTTACCACCATTGGAGGCAGTTCCAGTTTGTCTGCTTGAACATCTGTTAAGCACAAACAAACGATGCCGCTACATTCGCGGATCATCAATGCCATTTGCTCGTTAGTGAGGTGCTCGACTGAATAAATGATATCGCCTTCGTTTTCGCGATCTTCATCATCAAGAAGCAGTACGCCACGGCCTTCTTTTAAAGCGATAAGTGCGTTTTCAACGCGAGTAATTGGGTCGCCGAATTCGGCAAGTAGTGATGACTGATTCATGGTTAACTCCTAAATTTCACCAGAATCAGGGCGGTATGAGAGATCGCCGTAAAATACGATCAAAAAGAAGTGCACCAGCATTCTTAGCAATCTGACTCGCTATGCTGGTGTATTCTTATTCTCTTTCATCCGGACTATAACCGTCGGCTCTGGCATCTCACCAGATCTGCTGACCTCGACGAATCGAGCGCTCGCGGGCTCACTTGAAAAAGTATACCGCCGGTGGGGAATTTCGCCCCGCCCTGAGAACAATTAAAAATGTACCACTTCATCCAAGTTGTGAAGAAGTGGAGCTAGGATAGTACTGCGAACTGAATAGCTTGGAAAGTCGATTCCATCTGTATGATGGAAAAGTGTGCTATCGACGGAAATAATCTGTGTGAATAAAGTGATCAATCTGCTGCGGCACGAAGGTGTTGTAAATCAGGCTCGTATGCGTTTGCTTCACTTCGATATGATCTTGCATACCGTCCAGTCTTGTCTCTTCTACGGTAACCGTACCGTCCGACATGGTGTTGTCATTACGGATCAACAATGGGCGAGCGCCAATCGGCATCGTTCCTGCGATACTGCCGAGTTTTTGAGGGAAATCCCAAGCGTCATCATGTTTGTTTAATCCGTGGTGTGGCGAATTGCCTAAAATTGCACCCAATCCGAGATCTTGAATTCGACCTACAATGGACGCGCCTTTCAGAGGCGAACCGATAGCGACAACATGAGAGATTAAGTTAGTGCTCGGTTTTCTGTTGGCGAGATAGCGCTTAATCATCAAGCCTCCCAAGCTGTGTCCCACGAGGACGTTTGTGGTCAGTGGATTAAGCGAATGATCAATAGAATCAAACAGTGAAGACTCATCGATAGCAACAGTGTTATAGCTGAGTACTTGCGTTTCGTATCCGAGTTTTCTCAGCTTTTGGCTAAGAGGCTGCATGACCAGCCCATGCATATAAAGACCATGTAAGATGATGATTTTCATAATACCTCCTAGATTTATGACGTCGTAATATCCTACTCTAATTGACAAGAAACTACTTGTGCTTTGTGGTGCATATTTACGTTTTGCTGCAAAGTTTGACTGCTGTAGCAAGCGACTCAGCCCAGTAAATCCTGTACTTGTTGTTGCAATTGATGACGATTTAAAGACGCAGGACTTAACACTTCACCGATTACAACATCCACTTTTGACCAAAAACGAGTCGGTCGTTTTGTGAGAGCATGTCCGCCTTTGTGGCTGAAAAAAGAACCCCAAAGCCCTTTTAACGCCATAGGGATGACAGGAACAGGGTTACGTTCAAGGATTTTTTCCACACCAGGGCGAAACTCACCCAATTGACCGTTAGACGTTAAACGACCCTCAGGGAAGATACAGACAACCTCACCGTCGTTAAGTGCTTGTTCAATCTGTTCAAATGCTCGTCGGTAAGTGTCGGCACACTTACGTGGAGAACAGATCGGGATAACACCGGCATGACGGAATACATATTTAAGAACAGGTAGCTCGCTGATGGACTTGTCCATCACAAAACGAACCGGGCGAGTAGAGGTTCCCATCAAAATCAATGCATCGACATAGCTAACATGGTTAGCCACGATTAACGCAGCACCTTGTTCAGGAATATGTTGGCGCCCCTTTACGGACACACGATACATACAATGGCTGAGTAAATAACTGATAAAGCGTTGTGTAAATTCCGGTACTTGGCGATATACATAGATCGCCACGAAAAAGTTACCTATTGCCATCATGGCAAACAGTTCCACAATAGAAAGCTCTAGTACGCTGAGTACAACGATCGAAACCAAAGCAGACACCACCATAAACAACGCATTCATGATGTTGTTAGCAGCAATGGCACGTGCACACTCCCTTTTGTTTGAACGCGATTGGATGAACGCATAAAGAGGAACAATAAAGACACCGCCGCTTACACCAACAAGGAACAGGTCAATCATGACGCGCAGATGTTTTGATTCAGCAACGAAGCTTTGCACATCATAAAAGTGCACCGGAAGTGATGGATAACTTGGGACTGCCCATAGCAAGTCGACGCCAAAGACTGTCAGACCAAGGATACCGAATGGCAAAATACCAAGCTCAACGTGGTTGAAAGAAAGTTTTTCACACAACCAAGAGCCTGTCGCGATACCAATCGAAAACAATGCCAACAGTAAAGAAACGACAGTGCTATCTGCGAACAAATGTTCGCGTGCGAAGTTAGGGAATTGAGTTAGGTAAGTCGCACCCATGAACCAGAACCAACTGATGGCAAGAATAGACATCCAGATGCCTCTCTGTTTTTTTGCCACTTTTAACGTGTTCTTTAAACCAGAAATCGGTTCAAATTTCGCTTTGTCATTCGATTGGCTAGGCATCGTTGGAATATTCACGCTGCTCATGAACCCAAGCAAAGACAAGGCAATCACGGTACAAGAAGCAATCAAGGTACCATTAGGAATGGCTAGCAGCAGGCCTGCGCTAAGCGTACCTATAAGAATCGAAAGAAACGTGCCCATTTCAACCCAAGCATTTCCTTTAACAAGCTCATTTGGTTTGAGCGCTTGTGGTAACAAGGCGTATTTCACGGGACCAAAATAGGCCGATTGAGTGCCTGTCATAAACAGCAGAACCAGCATCAGCATGGCACTTTGGGTGGCAATAGCGGTTGCTGCGCAAGACATGATAGCCAGCTCGATGAGCTTTAGACGTCGGATTAATTTGGCTTTGTCCATGCTGTCAGCGACGGCACCAGCATGCGCTGAGAATAGAAAGAAAGGTAGGATGAATAAGCCTGCCGCCAAATTAACGAATAGATTGACGGATATTGGTAGGTTATCAATTTGGCTGTATGTCACCATCAATAACAGAACGTTTTTGTAGATGTTGTCATTGAGTGCGCCAAGGCATTGCGTCACAAAGTAAGGAAAAAAGCGTTTTGAGAAAAACATACGGGCCCTGATTAAACAAAGTCGAATGAGATGGGAGCACTTTATGCTCAATGAACGATTAAACCAGCTTTCTCTTTCAAGTGACGTTGTATGCCACCAAAAGTAACGAAATTCGTTACTTTCATTTCCATTCGTTTATTGAGTTACTAATTCCGAGACTTCTGAGCAGGTTTTCTTTCCCATGGTTCAAACAAAGGGAACGTCCAACGACGCATCGCAATAATCAGAGAGGTGCCGTGCTTTTCGTCCATATCGAGAGAGCTATCATTTTGGCAAGCCTGATAAAACTCATCGATGACCTTTTGCAGTTTCTGTTGTAGCTTCTTGTTGCTTGGTACACTGATCAGTCCTGTTGCCATGGAGAACTTTTCATCTTCACCAGAAAAGTAGCTTTGGAAAAAGGCGTCTTGAACTTGCTGTTGGAAGAACCGTTGAATAGGGCCGCCCATCTGCCACTTAAATGTCGGAGATATACGCAAACGAATTTTGTTATTTGGCTGTAAGTCGATGATGTTCAGACGATCCAAATGAGCAAGCTTTTGCACCAGTTCCAACTCATTGAAGGTGTATTGCTGAACGATTTGCTCAAACTGATAGCCATTTACAACACAGATTGCCACGAGTAGCAGGGCTTTATCATCAACCAACTGCTTTTCTTGCTCTAACGTTAGCGACTCTAGACCTTTATTGTGCGCAGCCGCGAGCTTAAACAGTTCCGCCATTTCTAAACCAATCAATTGGCAAATGCGTTCTAAGCGTTCAAGACTAATGTGTTGACCTTCAGCGAGTAAACGTTTGACGCTTCCTTCACTTAAATCAAGGTGTTGTGCAACATCCGCATAATGCAGCCCAGCTAACTTTAGTTGGCGTTTAAGCTCTTTAATTAACGTATAGCTTTCTGACATTTACGCTGTTACCTCGTCGTGTAACTGCTCTAGGTACGTTTGCATAAAGGTTTTGCGTTTTTGCGCTTCGCGTCTTGCTGACTCTGTGTTCATAGTTTCAGCGATTTTGAATAACTTGGTCTGAAAGTGATCCAGAGTGAATTGTTTATCGTTAAGTTCACGTTCTTCGGCAAATATATCGCTGTCGTTGTAAAGTTGCGCGTTAAATTGAGTGCTGACTTGAATGCATCGCGTCACGCCAATTGCGCCTAAAGCGTCCAGACGGTCGGCATCTTGGACGATTTTGGCTTCTAACGTATTTGGCCTGATGTTTGCGCTAAAGCTGTGTGCCTCTATCGCATGAGCAATGGCATCATGATATTGCTGCGGATAATCGATACTCTCTAAAAATGCGACCGCTTTTTTGGCTGCGATGATTGAGCTCTCTTTGCGATTTGGGTGATCTTTCGGGTAAGTAAAGCAATCATGCAAATAGGCAGCCGGTAATACAATCGCGATGTCTGCATTTTCTTCTTTGCAGAGCTGTTTCGCTGTTTTGACCACGCGTTTTACGTGTTTAAGATCATGAGCTGCATCTACTTGCATCTCTTGCTGCATAAATTCCAAAAATTGCGGTTCTATCTGGCTTAATGACGTCATGGTTCATATCTACAACTAAAATGAAGTCAGAAGTATGCCCAACGCTTAGAATAATTTCCAAGTGCGATGGTGTAATTGAGATTCAGCCACCAGAACCTTGTGCAACGTTTGGTACTGAGCCGTTTTATATGGCCTTTCAATGTGTTCAGTGGTTTATGAGACAAGAATAGACAGAGCGAGCAGTGATGTTTACCAGTAGAAAAAAGGTCTGACGATGTCGTCAGGCCTTTTTAGTTTCGCCGATCTTTTTAGCGTTTGAACGTTACTTGCTCTGCTTGTTCAAGATGAATATGAGTTGTTGCAGGCTGTGTTTCTGCAATCACTTTACCGTGACGAACAGAGTAGCGAACCGGCACTTGGCGACGTACTGCGTCAAAACCATTTTCTGCGGGAAGAATCAGTAAACTACCTGGTTTGCCTTCTTCAATGCCGTGCTTATCTTGAATGTTCAGTGTACGTGCTGAATTGGTGCTGATCAGATCCAGTGAGTTGTTGATTTGGTCGTAACCCATCACCTGACACACGTGCAGACCCATATGCAGTACTTGCAGCATGTTTGCAGTGCCTAGTGGGTACCAAGGGTCAAATACATCATCGTGTCCAAAGCAGACGTTGATGTTGGCATTCAGCATCTCTTTCACTCGTGTTACGCCGCGACGTTTTGGGTAATCATCAAAACGTCCTTGTAAGTGAATGTTCACCAATGGATTTGCCACGAAGTTGATACCGGACATGCGTAATAAACGGAACAGGCGAGATGCGTATGCACCGTTGTAGGAACCCATCGCTGTGGTGTGACTGGCCGTGACTTTATTCCCCATATCAAACTTGTGCGCTAATGCTGCCAGTGTTTCAACGAACCGAGATTGTTCGTCATCGATTTCATCACAATGCACGTCGATCAGGCGGTCGTATTTTTTCGCTAACTCGAATACGTAGTGCAGCGATTCAATGCCATATTCGCGTGTGAATTCAAAGTGTGGAATCGCGCCAATCACGTCCGCACCTAATTTGACGGCTTCTTCTAGCAGCTCTTTGCCATTTGGGTAAGAGAGAATTCCTTCCTGCGGGAAGGCGACGATTTGGATATCTACCCATTCTTTCATCTCTTCACGCACTTCTACCATCGCTTTTAGGGCAATTAGGGTAGGGTCTGAAACATCGACGTGGGTACGAACGTGTTGTACGCCGTTTGCTATCTGCCATTTTAAGGTTTGTTTTGCGCGCGCTTTCACGTCTTCAATCGACAGCATTTCTTTGCGCTCAGCCCAACGTTCAATACCCTCAAACAATGTGCCAGAAATGTTCCAGCTTGGCTCACCTGCGGTTTGAGTTGTATCTAAGTGAATGTGTGGCTCGCAGAAAGGCGCAATCGCCATACCGCCTTCAGCATCGATGATGTCACCGTTATGACTAAGCTCCACATCGTTGCTTTCAATGCGCTTGAATTGACCATCTTCAATCAAAATTTGCTGCAGACCTTCTTGTCCTTTTAGCGTTACGTTTTTGATCAGTAGTGTTGTCATGATGGTTCCTTACGCTGGCTGTGTAGCCAGTGCTTTTTTGTTGAGAACAGGATTAAGAATCAGGAAGCTAATTGCGCCGCCAAGTACAGCGTTAATCGGCACTACGCCAGGCAGGAAGTGTCCCGCACCAACGCCAATCACGACAGCGATAATGCCAGCCCAGTTAACGTTTTGGAATTGGGCGGCTTCAAAGTTTGCGTAGCGTTTACGGTTCGTGAAGAAGTCAGCGATGATCACACCGCCAATCGGTGGAATTGCCAAAGATAAGAAGGTCAGCCAGCCAACAAAGTTATTGTAGAGCCAGAGAGCGCAAAGTGTGCCAACAAGACCGTTCGCCATTGAGATGTATTTACTTGGTAAGCCTGTGATGTTGGAAAATCCAAGACCCGATGCGTAGAGCGCGTTGTCGTTGGTCGTCCAGATGTTCAAGCCAAGAACGATGATAGCTGGAATAAGAAGACCTTGCGCGATCATCACTTCAGAGATGTCTGATTGACCCGTCACCGACGCACCTGCCGCGCCAAAGATAAACATTAACGAGTTACCGATGAAAAATGCCACCATGGTGATCATCACGGCGCTGCGCGGCTTTTTACCAAAGCGTACGAAATCCGCCGTTAATGTACCAGCACTGACAAAAGAGCCGACAACCATCGCGAGAGCTATTGAAAAATCGAGTGGCTCGGTTGGTTGAACCTGTTGTAGTTCGCTTATACCGCCAACACTATTTACTGCCTCGATGACAGAGTAGCCGCCAAGTAGCGCAATGGCAGGAACGGCAATTGCTGACAACACCATCAGTGCGGAGATGCCAAAGTAAACGGTCGCGGTCATGAGCAAACCGGAGACGAGGATCAAAGTATTGGTATCGATGCCCGTTGCTTTGTGCACCGGAATCGCAAACATCGCGACACCAACTCCAAACCACCCAACTTGAGTACCGCCAAGAAGAGCAGAAGGAAGCCAAGAGCCTTTAGAACCAAAAGAGAAACGAGCAAGAAGGTGAGTAGAGAGACCAGTAGAAGCGCCGATGTAACCGAGGAAAGAAGTGTAAATACCGAGGATTAGGTTACCGATGAGAACAGCGAGGAAAAAATCATTAAAGGAGAGCCCAGTACCGAGAGAACCCCCAGTCCACATACTTGCGGAGAAAAAAGTGAGTCCTAACATCACCATTGTAAGTGACGCCACGCCTTTTCTGGCCGTGTTAGGAACTGGTCCAAGACTGTAGTTATTGTCTCCAGCCATTATTACCTCCGCACATTGAAATATTAAATTATAGCACCTGATTTTCAGGCAAACGGCGCGTATTATCGTGATGTAAATTTAATAGTCAATGATAAAATTGCAATTTAAACGTTTGCTTTGTTTTTGATGTGTATTTTTTCTTTTAATAACAATGGTTTGATTTTTAAATTCTAAAGGTGGAAATTTTGATTTTACGTATTTTCTATGATTTATAGACAGGTTTTCTATGTGAAATGAATGTTTTGAATTGCTATTTGTTTTTATGGATTAAATTTATCTATAACTCTGGATTGTTCAGTCGATTTCTATGAAAAGAAAACGATTTCATGATGAGGTTTTTGGTTTGGACGTTATTTGTTCTTTTCTTGGGTGTGTTTTCTTGGTTTTATTTTATGTAGGTGATTTATTTTTGTTGAAGCTGGCATTTCTAATGGTTTAGTGGGCGAATATTTGAATTTTATAAACAGTAAACAATCTGTTGTGGGTAAGAAAAGTACAACCGAGCTCGGTCAGAGGATAAGAGGGCAATAGCCACATAAAAAAATAGCCAACCGCAAAGAGTGCGATTGGCTTATATACATGTGAACAAAATCAAGTTCACTAACAACGTCAGTTGGCTAGGTGACCCTCGGCTTAAGAAGGGTCGATTTATATAATGCAGTTACTGTGCCAACTTTAATATGCCCTAAAATACGTAGTTTCTGTGACATGCGTTGCTTAAAGTTTGAGTGTGTTTGCAATTTGCAACTGCGTTATGCAACTTGACTCTATTATGCTAATGATTGATTAATAAACAATGAACCTTTTAAAGCATGACTAAACTCGCCGTTCCTAAAAAGGCGAAAAAACCAACTACATCTGTCACTGTTGTTAGAATCACCGAGCCAGCCAAAGCGGGGTCCAATTTAAACTTATCCAGAATGATGGGAATCAGCACACCAAATAAAGCTGCGGTAATAATATTGACGATAATGGCCAGCGCGATGGTCCCACCTAGAACCGGAGATTGAAACCACAATCCGGCGAGCCCGCCGATGATTAACGCCCAAGCAATGCCGTTCAGAGAGCCAATACCCAACTCATTTTTCAATAGCTTGAAACGGTTACCTGGGGTGATCTGATTAAGCGCCATCGCACGAATCATTAGAGTGAGCGTTTGGCTGCCAGCAATGCCCCCCATGGATGCAACAATTGGCATGAGCACCGCCAAAGCCACCACCTGCGCAATTACATCTTCAAATAGTCCGATAGTGACAGACGCCAAAATCGCAGTAAGCAAATTGATGCCTAACCAAACACCGCGCTTTTGCGAGCTTTTTAATACTGGCGCAAACAAGTCATCGCCTTCATCCATACCTGTACCGGCCATCAAACGTGCTTCGTAGATTTCACGCTGTGTACTCAATGCAAACTGCCAATCGACTTCACCGATCAGTGTTTGGTCTGCATCAGTTACAGGGAGAGCGGGCAGTGTGCTGTGTTCTAATGCCTCTACCGCTTCAGGAAGCATCATTTTACTGTCTAGAACCGTCACAGCCTCAATAACGAGTGTTTTTAAGCGAGTATCGGGGTCACCACGCAAGATATCGAAGTAGTTGACCGTTCCACGATACTGTTTATTACGATTAATCAGATACACCTGTTGAGGCGTGTCGTAGCTATAGCGCTCCATTAACTGCTTAGCTGTCCCAATCGTAATGTTGAAGGGCAGAGTGATGATCTTACGTTCAGCCCAGTGGCCGAGTTCTTCATCAGCATACTCGTTTGCTTGATCGTAAAGTTCCAACTCATCTTTTTCTATCAACGAGAGTGCTTCGTTGATGATCGACTCTGGCAACGAATCGGCCCATTCGATGAGCGATAAGTTGTCGAGTTTAGCGAGAGTGAGTTTTAGCTCGACTTCAGATAACGCGTTGATGATAGAGAAACGTACGTCCGCACGCATTTCCGTTAACACGTCGATATGTAGCTCTAGTGGTAAAGCTCGCCATAAGCGAACACGATCGTCGATTGGAAAGGCTTCTAGAATCAGGGCAACCGCGCCGGGCTCGAGGCCCGCTTCAATAGATTCATTGAGCGTTGCGACTTGATCCGCTTCTTCGGCTTGGCCAATTTGCTGGATTAGAGTGGAGAGATCTTGAAACTTGCTCACCGAGTACCCCGATAGTTAATTCGTTTTATGGAAGTATGGCATGTTATTGAGATGCACAACTATGCATCTTAACCTTGCTCAAGGTACTTGAAAGTAACAGAAAAACAATAGGCTATTCGCTGTTGATGGTGAGATATGGCTGTACCAATTGGCGAATGTTCACTTTTGCGCCAATACGGGCTGCCAGCAAGTACATTCCGCCGATTTTTCTGTGTAAAAATAGGGCATCTGCTGGTGGAGTATGCCAGTATTCTTGCTCCATGCTTAGAATGGTGCCAGCCTCGCGAAGCTTTTGTGCTAAGCCGCTGGCTTTGAAATCATAGGGCTCATCGACCAACATAGGTTCACATGCCATTTTCACTAGATCGAGAATCGCTTGGCGTTGGTCTGGAAGGATGGTTTGGCTGAAGAAGCCTATTTGTTCAAGCGCATCATTCAAGCCTTGTTCGTCATTGTTAACGACAGATGCGAAAGCTTGGCGATAACCAGTGCTGAACCGCTCGCTGTACTCGCGAGTGGCCCCGAAATCTAGCAAGCCGATTTGACGAGTGTTTTCGATATATAAGTAGTTGGCGAAATTTGGATCGGTTTGTACCATCTTAAATTCGAACAGCTCTCGAAACAGTAATTCGAGTAGGCTGTGCATGACAAAATCTCGCGTACTCTGATCATAATGTTCGATTTTCTCAATCGGGCTGCCATCAATGAATTCCATCGCGAGAACGGAGTCTGAGCAACTTTCAGTATGAATCTTGGGCACCACAAAATGAGGGTGCTCCTTCAAAGCGTCATGATAACGAATGGCAAATTGTGCCTCTCGTGCGTAATCGGCCTCGTCATGTAGCTGCTTTTTCGCTTCTTCGAGCAATCCTTTGTAGTCGACAGACTCGGGAATCAACCCAACGACCTTGAGCAGTGTACCGACATTATCGACGTCGCTATCGATACTTTTCCGTATGCCCGGATATTGCACTTTGACGGCTAGGTTATCGCCCGCATCGCTGTAAGCTTGGTGCACTTGTCCTATTGATGCACTGGCGATTGGTTTGAAGTTAAATGACAGAAACTCAGCTTTCCAATTCGTTCCTAGCGAACTTTCCATTACTGCGTTGAGTTGTTTTGCAGGCATTGGGTCTGCGTTGGAACGAAGACGGGAAAGAATATCGGCGAGTTCAGGTTCTAAAACATCACCAGCATCCATTGATAGCATTTGTCCAAGCTTCATTGCAGCGCCACGTAGGTGAGCAAGTTGGTCGGTTAAACGCGCGATGTTCTGTGGCGTCAGCAAGAGGTCTTTCGCTTTTGGTTTGTTGCCTTTGGCTATCTGCTTCGTGCCTTCTGCAATCACATTGCCTGCGACACGGGTAGCAAGTGAAGCGAACTTGCTGAATCTTGAGATGCGATGGGTAGGTAGGCTTCTTTCCTTTACCGACATGAATCTTCTCCGCTATTTACTAACTAATTGTTATACGGGAAAAGGATATGTTTGGATACAAATGAAAAGAAAACCGCCAGCGTAACTGGCGGTTTGCGAGTTTAGATAGAGTAGAAGAAGTACAGTTGAGACTTCATTCGGATGATGATCCCGCGAATCACATCTAAGAAGGCCATGAAGCCTATCGGTTTTTCACCGCTGACCCATGCCAGGCCAACAGAGCCAACAGGGATGTCGTAGCCTTCTGGCTCATCAATCTTAAGACGAACAAAGTGATGTTTGTTTTGTAAGTTCTTGCCGGTTGTCACGCGAACAGAATCATCGAAACCCAGTAGATTACCTTGTGACTCACCTGTTGCTTCAACAATGCCTTCGACGGTCGCTGAGAAGATCTTACCTGGATAAACGGACGAAGAGAATTCCGCTGGCTGACCCGGTTTGATGTTACGAATCGCCTGGTGGTTGACTCGCATCAGCACGTACTTCTCGTTAGTGTACATGTTGATACGCGGCATCATCGATACACGCTGACCTTCACGCAGGATAAAGTTGGTGACAAAGCCATCTGTTGGTGCATGCACTTTGGTGCTGTTCAAATCCCATTGTGCTTTTGCAATTTGCTCTTCCGCTTGACGCAATTCAGCTTGTTTCGTTTCAACCGCTAACTCGGCTTTATGAATCGCCAGTTTTGCACGGGAAATATCGACTTGTTTCTTCTTAATTTGAGACTCAAGGGTTAACACGTTGTGACGTGCCATATCAACCGCACTCGATTGTTTGTCGATGTCGCTTTCCGTGATGGTGTTTTGCACCACTCGGTTTTGCTCAACATAACGATCTAGCATTTTTTTCTGCAATTTGTAGTCAACTTTGGCCGCTTCCAACTGGCTCTTTGATGTTTCTAGATCTTGCACTAGCGCTTCGTGATTAGCTTCTTCAATCTCGATGTCGCCTTTTGCTGTAGCTAATGCAACGCGAGCAGAATCAGCGGATACGTTCGCTTGATTTAATGCGATTTTGTATTGCGTTGGGTCAAGTTCATAAATTAGCTGACCTTCTTTAACTTTCTGATTCGGCTCAATGTAAATGTGGTCAACTTTACCTTTTACATTGGTTGAATCTGGACGCAATTGGATGTGTGGTGACTGCACGACAGAACCGCCGGATAAATCCATCGGGGTGAAGTTAATCAAACCTACCCAGACGAACATTAGCCAACCCAAGCCGCCAAGATAAGCGAACGATTTGGTTGCTTTGTTCCAAGGCATGCCAACCAAACGCAACAGATAGATGAAGAGTGCCCATACCGCTAAACCTTCTAACATTATGCTTCCTCTTTTGGCTGTGTTTCTGTTTGCGGTTTACTTTTCCATGTATCACGCAGATTGATGATGGCTTTTTCCATATCAACAAATGCAAAGATCACGGCTAGCACCCAAACCCAGTGCCAGACAAACCCTATCCAGGTCAGCGCAGTGATGAGCCCTATCTGATGATGGTCTTTGCTGTGTGCTTTATTGATAGGTAATTCATGGATTTTCCAAAAGCCGTAACACGCGCCCGCGACACTCGCGATTAAAACGACAGCAGCGACAACATGTAACGCCGTATCTGCGCCTGTACCGACAAATGGGACACTCAGTAAACTCATTAAACACTCCTCTATCAAACTGTTGGCGTATTGTGATCTGAATTTGATTTGCGGCTTTCTTTGTGACAGATTCAATCACTATAGGATTAAATTTGATGTGATTGGTTATGAAAACGGTTCGGTTTATTCGTGCGATGGGCATTCTAAACATGCATAACCTCGCGTTATCTAAATACAATTTGGACTCGGATGAGTTAGGGATCCCAGCATCGGTGTTTCGCAACCCAATGACACTGATCCCGCTAAAAGCCGTTGCGGAATGGTACCGTTGTGTTGAACAAGCCAGTGGTGACCCGGATGTGGTGTTGAGTCTCAGCCGAGGTATTGAACTGCAAAAGCTAGGGCCAGTGGGACGCTGGTTATTCTCCGGCAATGATTTAGCCAGTACCATTCGGCGAGTGAATTATGGTGTGAGCAACCTACAATCAGGGGCGTTTTTTGCTGGCGAACAGTCGGGTAAAATCATCAAATGGACTTACCACAACCCGTTTATAGAAACGTCAGTAAAGGTGCACGATAGTATCCGCTGTGCGGTATTTATGATTAAGGTGTTACGCGAATTTCTTGGCAAAGATTACCAGCCTTTACGTGTCAAGGTTTCAGGCTCGAGAAAAAATACTGAGCGATACCGGGAATATTTCGGCTGCGAGGTGGAATGGAGTCAGCCAAAAACAGAGATATGGATCCCGGGAGATGACCGACTAGCTTCTCGCCAAGTGAGCCATCGAGAAGACAGCCGTCTAGCGATGAGTTTTTCCGATTTGGATGATTTGCTTAATATGCCCGACCCAGAAGATGAGTTGAAAGTGATTTATGAAGTGGTGAATTACAGCAGCCATTATGGATTGCCAACGTTAGAGCGCGTTTCTTCTCTGCTTGATTTATCTGAACAGCAGTTTCAACGTCGTTTGCATAAATTAGGGCTCAATTTTTCGACGGTTTCTGGCTATGTATTGAGTAATATTGCAGCTGGTTTGTTGAGTAAGCGCGTGAGTATTGATGACATTGCCACGCGCCTTGGTTACACCAATGTGGCGAGCTTCAATCGTATGTTTAAGAAACATCGTGGATTAACGCCCAAGCAGTATACGGGAAGATTAGAGAAGTAGTGCTCCACTTATCTCTATGAGTACAAGCAATAAAAGCCCTCAAAAAAGTAGAGGGCTTTGTTTTTTTGTGTGTTGTTGTTTTATGTAATGGCTATTTTTTAGGGCGCCAACTTAGTGCACTTGCAACAGCGCCGATGGCAATTACATCCTTTTTTTGTTCGCTAAGTTCAGGGAGCATCTGTACCGCAATGGTACCGTTCGTCTGCACTGCGGCAATTTCTTGTGTGCCCTCCTTAAAGCTATAACCCAATGGAATGTCTACCGCCATCATGGCGTCAGGACTAGTATGTACAGTTTCTACATTAAAGTGGGTGCTACCAATACGCACTACGCCTGTCTCTTTTTTTTCAAAGCTGATGTCGATGAGAGCCGATTTTGGCTCCATCGCAAACTCACCGACTTTTTTACCATCTTGAGTAATGTCACAGGTGTAAGGATCATTCCCACCAAAATCGACGCCCATGTAGTTAACCGACATACCGCCTCCGGTGCAGTTCAAAAGCCAAGTTTCTCCGCTGTCGATACGAGTCACTTCTGCGCCCATTGAACCTTCTTTGAAAGAGATACGGTTAAACCAACTTGAGTTAGAAGCACTGCGTGAATACTTGCCTTTGTACTTACCAGCAAAATCAAAATGGCCATCTGCACCGAATCCCCAAAAATCACCGTCGGTTTTGATCAGCATTTCTGGTTGTGCTTTTACGGCATCAGTACGATCCATGACGGCTAGGCCACCACAACCAGCAAGGAGCAAGGGAGCGAATAGAATAAGTTTCTTCATGTTTTTCATTGTTTATAGCTTGGTTACATCTAGGGTTTGGTCGGTGAATTGGATGTTCTGAATGTCGTACAACTCGTCAGTGCCTGTACTCGGGCACTCAACAGAAACGCTCTTTGCTTTGATAACAGTACATTCCGCCAGTTTGTGTGGCACGATATAGGTGTTGATACCGCCTTCACCATAAATGCTGTTGTCTTTGCTGTTGCCTTCAAAAGTATTGTTTTGATCATTACCGATCACATTCATCGCGTCGCCGCCAATGATCTTCACTTTTGTTAGCCACTGAGATTTGTAGGTGTACGCTTCTATCAAACCGTCTTTGTTGGGAGCCATACGGAAGGTAGGTACTGTGCCTGGACTTGTCTTTTCTGTGTAGAGCTTGACGCCCGCAGAGTCGATATTCGCGGTATATTGCAAGTATCCGTGGAATAAGCCACTGATCCAATCAACGGCTTGTGGATCTTGGGTTTGCATTTCTTCACGCGTTAACGCTTGGTAGCCATCTAAACCATGTCCGTTTGCTTTTGCTACACCCATGTAAGCTTCAAAAGCGGCAGCAAAATATTCGTGAGAATATGAAGGGCCCGTTTGTTTCACACTTTCAGGATCGAAGTCGTCCGATTTCCAATCGTCCCAGTCATACTGAGTAGGGCGCCACACCGTCGGTTTGCCCGATTGAATATCGTTATAGATGCTTAACGCATGAGCTTGAATGTCATTTTGCAGTGCCGCAGTCGCCGTGTTAGGTGCAATACCTTGCGCTTGGACCAAGTGTAAAATTTCTTCAAAAGCGGCGTCTCGTTCGGCTTTTTTACCAAGATTGGCGCAGTAATCGGCAAAATTACTCATGTAATGGCAATCGCCTTCAACTGTCAGTTCTCGATACATTAAAGATTGGCTATTCCTTAGCCAGTTTGGTGTTTCTTTACTAGTTACTAATGTTGACGCGATAGATGTGACAAGTGTATCCATATCATCTTCGTTAAGTACCATCATGCTTACAACAAACTTTTCTAGAGAACTAGTATCAAAAGAGTGTGCTAAGCCCGAGCTTGTAACTGCATCGTTCAATTTGCCTTGGCGAATCAGTTCGTTGATAAAGATTTTGGTTAACATCTCATCATTCTGTTCGTCGTTTTCGGTCAGCATTAGTGTGGCATCACGCTCGGCTAATGTCTTAGCGATACGAGACTTGTCAGCACCGTACTTAGAGTCTGGTTGGTTTGTGAGAAGGTGTTGGATGATTTTGGCTGCACGAAAGATTTTTTCATTATTCGCACCGTCATCAACAGCCACAATGTGAAATGTATCGTTGTTGTTTGCTTCGGAAAGGGAGATTTTCACATAGTGGGTGAAGCCCGAATCAGCAGCCACTTTTAACTTGGCCGGAAACTCTGTAGAAACGACAGTTGGGATTGTGACAGTGCTCAATGTTGGCATTGGTGGTGTTGGAGGTGTCGTTGTCGATGGTTTCGAATTAGATTCACTGCCGCCACAAGCAGTTAGACTTATCGCGCAAAATATGGCTAAAGGTGTTAATTTGGAATATCTCATTTCATGTTACTCGTAGACTTTATTAGAGCAGGAAACTTAGAAGCAACATAAAGTCCTGTCTATATAAGCAAACTAAGTCATATATGTTGATATTGTTTTTTGGTAAGACCTATTATTCGATATATTTAAAAATATAGTGGATTTTTATTCCGAATTTTATTTTCTATGTGAAGCTATATTCTGATAATGAATAAAACCTCAGGTTATTGCATGGTTTTAGGGGTATAGAATGATTAGGATTATCGTATATGTATGGTTTGTAAGCGTATGTAAGCCTGCGTTTTATTAAAATTATCATTTAAGTAGGTTGCGCAGTATAGGACGAGCGATATACTCCCTCCATCATATTGGTGGAGTAAATGATTCATGGTGGGTAATACAATCTTACTGGTAGAAGACGACTCAGAGATTGCTCGATTAACCAAAATGTACCTCGAAGCCGAAGGATATACGGTAACTGTCATCGATAACGGTCAAAATGCATTAGAAACGATTAAGGGGCTCAAGCCGGACCTAGTGCTGTTAGATTTGATGTTACCAGGAAAAAATGGCGCAGAAATATGCCAAGAGGCGCGTAAGTTTTATCATGGTATTATCATTGTTTTGACTGCGACCGATGATGAAATGAGCGAGGTGAGCTTATTTAAGTTCGGTGCTGATGATTACCTTACCAAACCGATAAAAGGTAATATTTTGCTCGCCCGTATTGAAGCAGCGTTGCGTCGCTATTGTCGTCAAGTTGATATCGTTGAAGAAGAAAAGCTGAGCCGATATGGCATTAGTCTTTGTCTTCGTCGCTCCCAAGCATTTTATTTGCAAAAAGATATTGGTTTAACGAGTTCTGAGTTTGAAATTTTAGAGCTCCTGATGCTGAATGTCGATAAGCCAGTATCTCGTGAATCATGTTGCCGTCTTGCCCGAGGCATTGAATACTGTATTACTGATCGTTCGATTGATATGCGTATATCCTCACTAAGGAAGAAATTCTCTAAGGCTCATATCCATACGGCTACCATTAAAACCATACGTCACCACGGCTACATGCTGACAGGTAAATGACGCATGTTTTCCCTGTTTACTCGTCTATATGTGGGGTTAGTAACTGGCCTTGCGCTGACTGTTGCTTTGTTTCTCTTTATGGGGGAAGAGTACATGCGCAAAACAGAAGTCGGTGTTTTTTTGAGTGACGGTGCTTATTTTGTCGATCAATACATTGAGCAACGAGGCACTCCGGATTCTCTCTACAAGAAGTTAACCGAAAACGGCAAGCAAGATTTCTTTATCTTTGATTTAACATTGGTTGAAAACTGGGACGGATCACCGCCTTGTCGAGATTGTAATCTGCTGTACCGTATGCAAGGGATACCTGTTTATCTTATTGATGGCAGTACCTATGCTGCGGTATTCCCTTTGCCTAACACTTCGAAGAGTTTAGTTTTCAAAGAAAAAACGGATTTCTTTAGCCCACACGTTGATTGGAATGAAGATTCTGAGATTGTATTTATACTTACTCTACTTTTGGTTGTTGTATGCAGTTTAGGCATTATGGTTTACATACCTGTACGACGTCTTGACCGCCAAATTCGGCAACTAACGGCTGCGCAACAACAATTTGGTTCTGGTGAGTTGAATACGCGAGTCGAGCTAAAGCAATTTTCGCAACCCGTGAAAGAGCTCGCCCAAGGCTTCAACTGCATGTCTGAAGAGATTGAGAGACGAGTGCGCCAAACACACATCTTTACTCAAGCTATTCCTCATGAAGTGCGCACTCCGCTGAGTCGTATTCAGCTAGCGACGGATTTAGCTCGACGCACGAGTGGTGAAATGCAGGCAGAGTTACATGACGATATTGAACGATACGTTGATGTCGTGACGGATTTAACATCCGACATTGTCATGCTGTCTCGCTTGAGTGTGAAAAACCACTCATGGATCGATTCTGTTGAAACCATGGAACTGCCACTTTGGTGTAAAAGCCGCATGAATTACCTAGGCTTAGAGTCCGCCATGTTGAGAGCAGAAAATAAACTCGCGAACCAATTGATTCACTTTCAGCCTACTTTGGGTAACCTTGTCCTCGATAATTTACTGCAAAACGCCAAGCGTTATGGTGAGTCCTGCGTTGAGGTGACGATTCGAACGGTAGCGGATTGCTGGAGCATCGATATTGAGGACGATGGTCCGGGCATCCCTGAGGCGATGCGAGAAGAAGTATTTATGCCATTTTCGCGCTTAGACAAAAGCCGCAACGCCGACATGAAAGGCTTTGGTTTAGGGCTTGCCATCGCTACCAGTGCAGCGCGGCAACTGGGGTGGGAGCTTTCTGTCGGCGAGAGTCACTTAGGCGGCGCACGTTTTACGGTGCTTATTCCTGCCAACGGTTAGAGTAGGCACTGCGGTAGTCTGGCTCTGCGATACCTTCATACAAATCGTCACAAGCTTGCAGTGGACCTACGACGGTTCGGTAGGGTAGGACACCTGCCCAAACAGGGATGTCCATGTCTTCCGCATCGTCGTTGACGCCAAAATTGCTGATTTTCACTGATGCTTCTGTGAGTGGAATACGCAGCAGCATGGTGGCTTTGAGTTCTTTTTCATTACTCAAACGGATTTGTTCTGTTCTCCCCGGAGCGATCTGTTCAATAAAGTGATTCAGCAACCTGTCTTTCTCTTGGTTATCTTCCACCACCTCAAACTGGCCAAAGACCACAGCACTGCGATAATGCGCACTGTGGTGAAACGCACTTCGAGCCAATACCCAACCATCAAACAAAGTAAAGGTTAAGCACGTTTGCACTCCTTGTTTGAGTGAGCGTAACAGTCGACTGTTGTTGGCACCATGGATATACACGTAATCATCGACACGCCATGCCAGCATAGGGATGACCACAGGGCCTGACTCGTTGGTTATCGCAATATGAGCGATTAGGCTTTCATCTATGATGGCGTGCAGTTTGCTAACATCAGAGACGGCTTTATGTGCGCCTTTTTTAATTTCCGTTCTATTGGTGTTGGATAGCATTTTCTCTCCTTGCTTGCTCACGATTACGAGCGATTTATTCTCATTCTTTGATTGCAATGTAGCGTTTAACTGGTAGCTTAAAGAGAGCCAGTTTTAACTAATGGATGGATCCAGTTTGTCTTTGATTGATATCGGTGACCTACATTTAAAAGACAGTGAAGGAACGCGCCAGCAAGCGTTGTTTTTTGCTATTCGCAAGAAAATTGTTCAAGGACTGTGGATGAAGAATGGGAAGCTGCCTTCTACGCGGAAGCTTTCACAAGAGCTTAATCTAAGTAGGAATACCGTGATTTCTGCCTACGAACAGTTAGTGGCGGAAGGGTACTTGAACAGCCAAAAAGGTTCTGGTTTTTATGTTGCCGTAGAACTGCCAGAGCAGTACTTGCCTGAACCTAGTTCAGTTCAGAGAGACTCATCACCGAAAGCTCACTTTGATATCAACCGCGCATTTGCACCGGGTGTACCGGATTTGGACGCATTTCCGATGGCGCAATGGCAAAAGTTACTCACTCGCCATATGTCTCGTACTTGCTTGTTGGGGAACCAAGATATTCAGGGCAGTTGGACATTACGCTGTGCTTTAGCTGACTACCTTGCATCTAGCCGTTCAGTGAATTGTTCTCCAGAGCGCATCATTATTACCTCTGGGGCGCAGCAAGCGTTGTCGATTGCGACGATGGTAGTGCTCAAACAAGGTGATAAGGTTCTGATGGAGCAACCAGGTTACGCGCAAATGCGGAAGTTGATTCAATTCCAGCAGTATAAATTTGAGCCTTTATTCGTCCGAGAGAAACTAGGCTTTGATGTGGAAGCTGTGACCACAAGCGATGCCGATGCCCTGTATATCACCCCAAGCAATCAATATCCGATGGGCACCACACTCAATACTGAGCAAAGAGGGAAGATCATCAACTGGGCAGTCGAACAGTCACGTTGGATCATCGAAGACGATTATGACAGCGAATTCCAGTTTGCTCATCGTCCCTATACCAGCTTACAGGGGCTAGCAGCTCAAATGGGTCGAGATGATCGTGTGTTGTATGTGGGTTCCTTCAGTAAAGTGATGTTTAACGGATTGCGGCTTGGCTACCTTGTAGTTCCTGAACGTTTAGTAGAGCAATGCTTAGTGGTTAAGGATGCGTTAAGTGGTGATTCGCCGACGCATACACAAGAAGCATTGGCAGACTTTATTACTGAAGGTGGGTTATTACGTCATATTCGAAAAATGCGTCGACTGTACAAAACTAAGCATGAACAGATGCATGTATCCATTCAACAGCATTTTGGCGACCGTGTTTGCGTCGTTAGCCAAGCGGCGGGGCTTCATGTTACGTTGAAATGGCAAGACGGTATGGATGAGCAGCGTTTTATAAAACTAGCAGAGCATGAAGGGATCATCTTGCGACCTTTGAGCTATTATGAACACCCAGATTTTCAAGCACGTCACTGGCATGGTGCCGTGCTTGGTTACGGCAATATCGCGTTAGAGAACATAGACGCTGGTATCCAACGTTTAGCTCACATATTTCGAAATGGGAAGCGATGACTATTCAACTACACGTGTTTGTCGCTTATGTCGCCACTGTTTCCAAGGCAGTAAAAGTAGAGTAAAAATGCCAAGTGCATAAAACATTGACCAGCCTAAACATATAAAAACACCGGTACAAAGCAGTAGGGACAGTCCCGCAAGTGTTTTACCAAATCCTCGAAGCAATTTGAAAGCGGCTAACATCGCCAACATGTAAACCAGAACGAATACACTGTTTGCGAGTTTTAGGAAAAACTCCAGATCGAGCTGTGATAGGGTTCCGATCACACAAGATATCAATAATATACCGCCAACTAATATGGTGGCTGAGAAAGGGACACCATGACGCGAAATCTTGGCTAGTGGACTAGAAGGACGATGTTCCCGAGCTTGAGCCCAGACCATTCGCGCTAGGCTCTGTGTGTATAAGTTAACGCTCGCGAAACAAGCGGAGAAACCTATCAAGCTGATTATCCATTTGGCTCCATCGCCTAGTAGTTGGGCACTAAGCCAGGGGATGGATGCGTTATCAAATTGAGCGTTACCATACGCGCCAAATTTTAAAATAACGACAGAGCATGCCCAATAGGTAGCCCCTGCTACAAAACAACCGACCACAATGGCAATAGGGAAATCTCTTTGAGGGTTTTTGAACTCTTCCCCCATATGGGCAAAAGCCTCTATGCCAACAAAACACCAGAACATCACGCCTAACGCTGCGGTAATAGGCCAAATTGACTCTTGTGTGATGGCGGGCATCACAAGATCGGCGCTGTTAACGTCGCCTTTCCATAAAAATGCGCCAACAAGTGCGAAGACACTCAAAGCAATAAGAGTTTGTAAATGACCTGATGATTTTGTGCCCATCAAGTTGACGAACACAAGAAGTACTACCGTGAGAACTTGTGCAAACAGATTGTTGCTAATAGGCTCTGGCAATATTTGTTGTAGAAAGCCTGCGGCGAGTGCAATCGCGGCCGGAACCCCTACCGGAATGACACTAACAAATAGCCAAGCGACACTACTTTCCAGCTTGGCGTTAAAGGCTTTGCGTACAAAAAAGGCTGTTCCGCCCGCGTTGGGGTATCGTTTACCCAGTTGAGCAAAAGTCAGCGCAATAGGACAAATCGCGATGAACAATAAAATCCAAGCCCATAGTGAAAAATAGCCAGCTATACCTGCTGCGATAGCCGGGATCATAAACAGCCCCGTTCCCATTAATGTGGTGGATAACTGTGCGATACCTGATGTGAGTGAAATGTCTTTTTTGAGCTCTTCCATGCGAATTGATTCATCCAATGTTATGAGGCTTATTACGAAAAAGCTTGTAGCTTCTGATTATTTCGTTTTATGTGTTTAAGCGATGCTATTTATGTGTTGAGTGTATAAGGTGGGAATTTGATTTCAATGTGTTATCTATTTTCTGTTGAAATGGATAACAGCACTCATCTCATGCCCGCCAAATAGCATATCCAAAATGTTAATAACAAAATGATTTACTAAACCGTCAATATGACGGTTGTTTTAAATAATTCCAACAAAATGTTGGTTTCTTATGCAGTTAGAATCGGTATAGAATGAGAAAAATAAGGAAAGCTTGGTAACGGTATGGACAAGTTTGATCATAAGATTGTGGATCTGCTCAGGCACAACGCTCGGCTGTCGGTGACTGAAATTGCGGATAAAGTAAACCTTTCTCGTTCTGCGGTAACGGCCCGTATTCGCAAGCTAGAGCATGACAAAGTGATTCTAGGGTATCACGCTGAAATTGCGCCTTCGGGTGGGGATTCGATTTGCGCCTATTTTGCCTTAAAGTTCGATAAATCAACCTCTACGTATTATTGCGAATCATACGCGGACGAATTATACAAAATTGATGGCGTAAAATGGTGTCATGCGATCAGCGGTGAGACGGACATGATGGTTTTTGTCGAAGTGCCTACTATGGCTCGCTTGAATGAAATCAGAGATCAAATTCAACGATATCCAGAGCTTCGAAACCTGATGACTCATACCGTCTTAGCTGAATTCTTTAACACGACTGGGAACCTGTTTGTGAAGTGACCATGAATGGATGCCATGTTGAAAACCCTTCTGAGCGAATATGTTAAACAACATTAATTTGAATCTACTTAGATCCTTGCATGTACTTTTAGAGGAGTGTCATGTCAGCCGGACCGCAGAACGTTTGCACATTACGCAGTCTGCCGTCAGTCGACAGCTTGCACAATTGCGCGATCTGTGTGGTGACCCACTGCTTATTCGTCAAGGTAATCAACTGATACCAACGCCACGAGCAATAGCGTTAAAATCAAAGCTTGATGCATTACTGGCTGAGTTTGACCATTTACTCGATGACCAACCTTTTGAGCCGCGGCAGTGGCAAGGTGAGCTTGTTATTGCTTCTAGTGACTACGTGGCGCAATACGTATTGCCCGATATTGCCTCTCACTTGGGTGAACAAGCGCCACAGTTAGATATGGCGTACCGACTGTGGCAACCCAACTTTCTTGATAAACTTCATGAGACGGGCATCCATATCGCGTCTTCTATGTATCCAGAAAAACCACAGAGTGTGTCGAGCGTTAAAATTGGTGAGGATTCATCAGTTTGTTTGATGAAATCTTCTCATCCGTTAGCAAAGCAGGACCAGATCAGTATTGAAGACTTGATTTCATATTCACACATTAAAGTGACTGGCGGCGGAGACAAAGATTCCTACACTGATTTAGCATTGAAAGAGCTAGGGCACACCCGCCACGTTACCTTTAAGGTTCCATTCTTCTCTGCTGCGATCAATCGCTTAGTTGCAAGTGAGCACCTGATGGTGGCTCCTGAACATATTGCCGTTAACCTCGCTAAACATTGGGACGTAACCCATAAAGCATTACCACTCGAAACACCTATTCATCAATATTGGTTAATGTGGCACCCCAAATACGACACGGATCCTGCGCATAAATGGGTGCGAGAAGAGATTCGCTCAGTAATGCAAATCTCTGAGTATTCCATTCGCTAATACGTACACCGTTTAGCTATGACTTGAAGTCATGATTAGTATGAATAACTTTGATTTCTAATTATACCTCTTCCGTTGATAGAGTGAGCTTCAAAGAGGGGAGATTCTTATGACACTAACAGTTTGGTTATCACTTTTTACCGTGTGTTTATTAGGGGCTATGTCACCAGGTCCCAGCTTAGCTATTGTCGCTAAGCACTCGTTGGCTGGTGGACGTATCAATGGATTAGCTACGGCTTGGGCTCATGCGTTTGGCATTGGTATATATGCGTTTATTACCTTGATTGGGCTCGCTGTTGTTTTGCAGCAAAGCCCGATGCTGTTCAAGACGATTAGCCTTGTGGGTGCGGCATATCTTGCGTATTTAGGGTTTAATGCTTTGCGTTCAAAAGGTGGTGTGGCTGCGAAGTTGGAGTCAGGTGAGGAAACAACGGTAATCCAGTCTGCGCGAGAAGGCTTTTTTATCTCGATTTTAAGTCCCAAAATTGCTTTGTTTTTTATCGCATTATTCAGTCAGTTTGTCGCGCTCGGTAATGATTTGAGTAATCAGATGATCATTGTTGCCACGCCGTTTGTTGTGGATGGGCTTTGGTACACCTTTATTACCCTAGTGCTATCGAGCTCTAAAGTCGTTGACAGAATTCGCTCTAAGGCAGTGTTGATTGATCGTTTGTCAGGGGTAGTACTCATGCTGCTGGCTCTTAGAGTGGTCGTAACGGTATAGACAAGCTCGCAAGACAGAAATACTAAAAGCAGCCCGTGTGGCTGCTTTTCAAAAAAGCACCCTGCCATTTTAAGGACAGGGTGAAAGCAAGAAGTTTCTCAGGAGCGGTCGGGGGAGAGAAACTCATCTAAATCTTATTTACTTACCGGCGAACCTCTTCAAATTCACCTTCAATCGCATCTGCTTTACCTGTATTAAACTCATACTCTTCGTGCATTTCTCTCTGCATTTTCTTGACGCGCTTTTCAATACGTTTACCGGTAATTAATGCTGCGATGGTCAACGGAATCGCAATGATCAAGCTAAATACTAACGTAAAAAAGCCGGTAATCAGTGCTAGTGCAGTTACAATAATCCGATTCATAATCATGACCTCTCTGTAATTTATGTGCTCAGATTAATGCTGTGAACATGAACAAAACATGAATGCTGACGTTCACTTTGTCCGGAGAGTGTCAAATGAATGAAACGAAAAAACGCCTGAGGGTGATCAGGCGTATAAACGGGGAAAAATATTAGTAATGCGCATGGCGCTTATTATTTAGAACAAATATGAGATATTGTCCGCTACGCTATGTGGTTAACGTTGTGGAGCAAAGTTCACCTATCGAGGGAATGTTTGGTAACGAACACCCATCATTTGTTCCATACAGTGCACAACTTGGCAGCTGTAACCGAATTCGTTGTCGTACCAGATGTAAAGTACACAACGCTTGTCTTGTGCGATAGTCGCTTGACCATCTACGACGCCTGCATGACGAGAACCAACTAAGTCAGTTGATACAATTTCTGTTGAATCGGTGTAGTCAATCTGTGCCGAAAGCTCAGAGTTCAACGCCATTTCACGCAAGTAATCGTTCAGTGAATCACGGTCTACGTCTTCACCTAAGTTTAGATTAGCGACTGCCATAGATACGTTTGGTGTCGGTACGCGAATCGCGTTGCCTGTTAGCTTGCCTGCAAGCTCTGGCAATGCTTTAGCAACTGCTTTTGCCGCACCTGTTGAAGTCAGAACCATGTTTAGTGAAGCACTACGTCCGCGACGGTCACCAGAGTGGAAGTTGTCGATCAAATTTTGGTCGTTTGTGTATGAGTGCACGGTTTCAATATGGCCAGAAAGAACACCATATTTATCGTTCAGAGCCTTAAGGACTGGCGTGATTGCATTTGTTGTACAGCTTGCCGCAGAGATGATGGTGTCATCTTCTTGAATTACAGACTCATTTACACCGAATACAACGTTTTTGATGTCACCTTTACCTGGTGCTGTTAGCAGTACTTTCTCTGCGCCTTGACACGCTAAGTGCTGGCTCAGACCCTCAGAATCACGCCAAACACCTGTGTTATCAACAACTAGCGCGTTATTGATACCGAAAGCTGAGTAATCCACTTCGCTTGGATTATTTGCGTAGATGATTTGGATGTAGTTGCCGTTAACGATCAGTGCTTTGCGCTCTTCATCGATAACAATACTACCGTTGAACTGACCGTGAACTGAGTCACGACGCAGCAAGCTAGCACGCTTCTCCAAATCGCCTTTTTTACCGCCACGAACCACAATCGCACGTAGTCTTAGTGGGTAACCTGGACCACTTTTCTCAATGAGAAGGCGAGTAAGTAGTCGACCAATGCGACCGAACCCGTAAAGAACCACATCACGCGCTTTCAGTGAAGAATCTGCGTCGCGAGCGCCATCAAGTGCAGTGATAAGGAAATCGTTTAGAGAGCTTGTATCGTCATGTTCATTCCAGTACATAGTTGCCAATTGGCCAACATCGACACGGCATGAAGAAATGCTCATTTCACAAAGCGCTTGAATAATAGGCATCGTGTGCTCAAGCGAAAGTGGGTTACCGGTATAACGTCTTGCAACGCGATGAGTTTTGAGAATGTCTATAGTAGTAGCATTAATAAGCGTTTTACCAAACAGAACCACTTCGATTCCTTTTTGACGATATAGCTTACCAATTAGAGGGGAAATAGATTCAGCAATCGTTTGGCTAGTTTGCCAGTCTTGGAGATATTTCTCTGGACTCATTGTTGTATTAGACCTTTCACGTTTTGGGGGCTAACCATACTCTCTGCTGTTGCCTCTTCGGCAGCGTGCAAGAGTGTGGTGGGTTATGTAATCGGGTTGTAATAGTTATGTGTGCGGATTCTAAGGTCGGAGTCCTTATTCTGCTAGGAAAATTAAATCCAGTGTAAAACACTACTTAAGGGGACGTTAGTGGTGGATTAATGTGACTAAAGCAGTGGTTTTCACGTATTGACATTTAGAAAGTAACTTACTTTTTTTGCGATGATAACGTTTGCTTTCAAATTAGTTTTGTTGACAAAAATGGATATTTTGCATTTTTGTGTGATTTTCCTCGATAAGGCAACTCAATAGGTAAACATACAATAGATGATTTCCTGAAAAGTGAGGCGACTCTTAGTTGTGAGTGAAACTTTATTGTTTGCATCCAACTTTAAGATCAAAAAATATGACTTGAATCACAATTGCCACTTCATTAGCCGATGATAAAACACTCACAATAACCATAGTCTAGGTAGGTGAATGTTGTTTGAAAGTAACAATGTCGTATATGCCTTTCAATGCGGGAAACTAGTCTAATATTAAATAAACGGATGAAATCAACCATTAGGCTGATGGATGTTGAGATTATCAATAAAAACACGCTTAGCACTCCTCGCACTATTACCCGCTGTGGTAATAGTGGTGTTTGCAGTTCAGCAGTTTTCTGATAATGCGTTGCGCGTGAGCCGTCTCAATCAAACGGTTAGCAATATTCAAGGTTTCCAATTGATATCCAAGGCCTCCCACTTTATTTACTCCATAGAGAAAGTACGCCGACAGCCTGATCTTCAAGTCTCTGCAGCCATTAATATTGAAGAACAAGGTGAAGTTATTTCTTCTTTGCATCAAAAGTTTGTGAGTAACCCTAATACTGCTGAGTATGCTGATGACCTGAAAGAAGCCATGCTGGGGGTATTGTCAGGTAGATTGAGTGAGATGGACGATTTGGGTGATTGGGCATTTCAACAGCTCCAAAATATGTCGCGCTCTTTGTTGCAAAATCATCAATGGTATGGCAGTGACGACGGCATTCGCATGCAAAATTTTATTGCCTACCTTGCTCAGCTCTCTTTTTGGACACAGAAAGAAGCTTGGCTGACGAACCGTTTAGTCCAAGACCCTGAGAGTCGGCTAAGTCAAAGTATGTTTTATCAGGCGATTGACCGACAGCAGCAAAATTTGGATGCGTTTTTAAACTTAGGTGGGTCATACGAGCAAGTGGATAAATTGCTTGGCTTGTTTACTTCGCCGAGATATCAGAGAAACTTGGCGTCTCGCGGACAATTAATGTCAGGAGACATGTCACAAAGTGACTATGCCGCGTATTTAAAAGAACTCGATTTTCGTGTGCAGCGCTTACAAGTGCTCATTGATGGGTTCACCAAACAAACTGAGCAGTCGCTTCTCACGCAGGTTCATGAACAAAAGGCCAATATAGCGATGATCAGTTTTGGCGTTGCCTTAGTGGTTATCCTGCTTTGTTGGCTCGGATTTAGTACTTGGTTCCGAGTTAACAGCAAACTCGATGCGATCATTCATACTTTAAACGCGTTGATCAACTCCGAAGAGAAGCAAACAAAAGTCAAAGTTGATGGAAGTGATGAACTGACCATTTTTGCTCAGCAAGTGAATCGAGTGGTTGAAGAAATGCAGAGACAAACTGAAGAAATACTGCATGCAAAAGAGTCAGCAGTATCGGCTAATCGTGCAAAATCTGTGTTTCTTGCCAACATGTCACATGAAATACGCACGCCCCTTAACGGGATCATGGGCATGACAGAAATACTCTCTCAAAGTGAGTTGTCTTCGCATCAACAAGAAGTTGTTGATGACATTGACTCCTCATCTCAAACACTGCTTACTTTACTTAACGATATATTGGATCTCTCTAAAATCGAGTCTGGACGATTGGATCTGTCACTAGTAGAAGCGGATATCCGAGAAGTCGTGTATCAGTCGATGATTTTATTCCAATCCAAAGCAACATCTAAACAGCTAAAGTTAGGTATTAATTTAGCTGAAAATATCCCCATTCGCGTGATGGTCGATGATCATCGTGTCAAACAGGTAGTTACGAATCTGGTATCGAATGCGGTTAAGTTTACCGAAAGTGGGCATGTATGCGTTGATGTTAGTTATGAGGAGTTACCTGAGAAAGAACGTGGAGTGCTGACGTTTAAAGTAGAAGATACCGGAATAGGCATTGATCAAGATAAGTTAACCACGATTTTTGAACCCTTTACTCAGGAAGATGAAGGAGTGTCGAGGCAATTTGGCGGCACAGGGTTGGGTTTGGCAATTTGTTGTCAGCTTGTGTCGATGATGGGGGGCAAGCTCGTAGCAACATCTACAAAAGGAGTGGGCACATGCTTTGAATTCTCGATTGAGGTTGAAGCAATTCCGGTGTTTGGCTGGCGTTCTGAGGTGATTAATAAAGGGCTTTTGATCTGCTCAAATTACGACTACGCCGACCAAGTATTAAAAGAGTGTCGCTTAGCGAAAATCAATCTCTTTGGTGTTAATAATGTGAATGAAGTGCAAGCGATAAATGATGACTTTGATGTCATATTTCTGTGCCACAGTAACGACGCTAATACCGATGAAATCTTGGATAATCTATCATTTAATTACGATCTTCGCCGTGTGATTATTTGCCAGCATCATTTATCCACTCCCTACGAAAATGCAGAAAAAGTACATGCCGTACTCACATTACCTTTCCTTGGCAATCGATTTAAGCATGTCATTGATGATTTAGCTAAGGTTGAAAAGACTATATCAAGTGACAATGTCACCAATAATGTTGTCAGCTCTGAATATCGAGTGTCGCGCTCTCATCGGAGGATCTTAATTGCGGAGGATAACTTGATGAACCAGAAAATAGCGAGTTTCTTTCTGGATAAAGCAGGTTATGACTATTTGATAACAAGCAACGGTCAAGAAGCGTTAGAAGCCATCACAAAGGGAGAAGAATTCGATGCAATTTTAATGGACTGCATGATGCCCGTGATGGATGGACTGACCGCGACGAAAGAAATTCGTCGTTGGGAAAAGAAAGCAGGACGTGAAAAAACGATGATTATCGCACTCACTGCGAGTGTTTTGGAAGAAGACATCCACAACTGTTTTGCGGCAGGCATGGATGCTTATTTACCTAAGCCGTATAAATCGAACCAGTTGTTTGAGCTCTTTAGTGAATTAAAACTCGCCTAGCTAACATTTCAACTTAGACAAGGTGTCAAAACGATTAAGCCCCATTTCAGGGGCTTAGTTCTGATTATTCATCGTTACGCGTTGGCTTGAGCGCCTGCGAGTTTGCGTATGGTTTGGCGATAGGTTAGGTATGCGGAAACACCAGCTAACAGGTTGCCGATACAAGCGCCTAAGAGTAAACCTCGGATTCCATCCATTTGAGCGCCAACCCACAAGCACGGTAGGAAAAAGACAAACAAGCGCAGCGCTGAAATAGTGAGCGCGGTGTAAGATTTGCCTAATGCATTACAAAGAGAAACCATTAGCATACAAACCCCTAACGAACCCAAACTGATCGGCACTATCAGTAAATGCATTTCCAAGACTTGCTCCACTTGCACATCACTTGTCATCAATAATGCGAGTGGGTTTGCGACGGCAAATGTAATGGCAGCAATCAAAAGTTGGAAACCTAGAATGAATTTTACGGCAATACTGACGAGCCTTTGGATATCTTCATAGTTCTTTGCTCCAAGTAAGCGTCCAACCATTGGAGGCATAGACATTGTCAGCGCCAAGACCGAAACGATAGCAAAGAACTCATAGCGTGAACCAAGTGCCCAAGCGGCGACTGCTGCGGTTCCAAAGCTTGCCAATAATTTTGTTGCTAGCATGGAAGACAACGGTGGCAGCAGTTGGCTAATCATCGCGGGGCCCATAATGTTACCGATAGATGCAACACTTTTGGCTACGTTAAGATCTTGCCATTGTGTCGTTGCCCAGTGATTCTTTTTCACGCGAGGAGCGACGACTAAAATACCAAACCCAAAAGCGACGATGGTTGCTATTGCCGCTCCGTTAATACCCAAGTCAAACGTGAAAATAAATAGCGGGTCGAGCACAAGGTTCACGCCGCTGGTTATCATCATCATTGTGCCAGGTAACATTGTATTGCCATTAGCTCGGCAGATACTGTAATAAAAATACAAAACCGCACCAGTCCATGAGCTTAATAACCACCAAGGCCAGTAACTGTCGATTATCGGCATAACAGATTCTGGAGCGCTTAATAGAGCTAAAATGGGGTAGCGCAAAAGCCAAATTAGCCCGCCAAAAATAGCGACACCAATTGAGCCGATCATCAATACCAATCCGCCAAGTTGTTTGGCATACCGACTTTCATTCGCCCCAAGAGCTTTAGAAATGACCGCTGTCGTTGCGATCCCTAGACCGACTTGAATACCGATAATGACCATTTGCAAAGGCAGAGTGAAACCTTGAGCGGCTAACGGTAAAACGCCGAGCTGACCGATAAACGCACTATCCACAAGCTGAAAGCTCATTAAAGACAGAACGCCAAATAGCATTGGCCAGGTCATCGTAAATAATTGTTTTGCAAGCGTTGGTTGTGTACTTGTCGTAGTTGAAGACATAGAAAGCTGAATGCGTTAGGAATAAGAGTTAGATTGATTGTACACGGCGGTTAGTTTAGAGACAAAAATAAACCCCGAGGAAGATATTCTTGCTCGGGGTTCGAAAATCTAGCTTACGCGTTTATTTTTTGCCGCTAGTTTGCTTGTCTTCTTCAGTCAGCTCACGAATGCGACGGCTGATGTCACGACGTGCTTTAGAGATCTCAGCGCTTTTAATGATGTGGTCATCAACACGATCTTCATAGTCTGCTTTCATATTTTTGATGATTGCGACGATTTCATCGTGAGTCATTTCTGGTTTGATGTAGTCTAGAAGGTTTTCTAGAAGATCAACACGTTTACGGTTATCACGAACTTTCTTCTCGTTATCAAGAAGCTCACGTTTTAGTTTGTTTTTACGACGAGCTTGGTTAACGATTTCAAATACGCTACTCATAGTTCTCTTTCCTAATTTTATGAATATCTTCCTCGATTAAAGCACAACATCCAGTGGCATAACAGTCTTTAGATCAATAGCAATGCAGAGTTGAATATTTCTCAACCAATTGCGCTGTGTCCATATAATCGTGCTGCTTTCTTCGAGTTTTGGCCAACATCGTAGAATCCATCGATTCATTGTCATAACGTGGCCTTCACTATATTATCAACACCATTGAATGCAAAATGATGAACTTGATATGGACTCTGGTAACACTGCGGAGCAAGTAAATAGTCAAGATAATGAGCAAGTCACTCGCTCTGTGGCTGAAAAGTTAAAAACGGCGTATATCAACGCTCGCGAGCAACTCGAAATCATCGAAGTTGAGCTTAATCGTTCAAAAATAATGATGGTCGACCAAGATGGCAATTTGACGAGAGTGCCGATTCTCTCGGAGCATTGATACCTGACCCTATTCGTAAGGGGTGTCAGGTCTTACGCTATGCTTTAGCCTGACACCAACACCTGAACCGCTAACGCTTCTTGCACTGCTGTGTGAATTTATGGCGTATGATTTCGAAGCGATTTAGGTACAAAGTCAAATGCAAAAATAATAAGGAAATGCATTATGAAAGTTGAGCTAACGGCAATTGAAGCACGAGTTATTGGTTGCTTGATCGAAAAAGAAGTCACTACCCCAGATCTTTACCCCCTCAGCCTGAACGCATTAACCAACGCGTGTAATCAAAAAAGCAACCGTGATCCCGTGATGTCACTCTCAGAGTCAGACGTACTCGATGCCGTTGATGCTCTTATTGAGCGCAGGCTCGTCAGTGACGAAAGTGCGTTCAACAGCCGCGTCAGCAAGTATCAACACCGTTTCTGTAATACGGAATTTGGTGATTTAAAGCTGACAGAGCAGGAGAAGGGCATTGTATGCTGTATGCTTTTGCGCGGTGCTCAAACGCCTGGGGAAATTCGTACTCGTACTAATCGTCTCGCGACATTTCATGATGTAAAAGAAGTGGAAACGGTTCTTGAGCATTTAGCAAGTGAAGAGAAAGGACCATTAGTGGTCAAATTACCACGTGAGGCTGGTAAGCGGGAGTCGCGTTATATGCATTTGTTCTGTGGTGATGTTGATGCGTCCGAACTTGCAGCGCCTGTGTCTGCTGCAAGCTCGAGCTCCGATCGAGTAAGTCAGCTAGAGCTCGAAGTCGCTCAGCTTAAAGAAGAGCTGGATGAATTAAAAGCTAAGGTTGAGTTACTGCTTTCATGATGGAAAATACAACGCAGCGTTGGAGTGTCTACCTGATACGAAATAACCGCAACGCGTTGTATTGTGGTGTTACCAATGATGTTGAACGAAGATTCAATCAGCACCAAACCGGAAAAGGAGCTAAAGCTTTGAAGGGAAAGGGCCCTTTGATATTGGAATGGTCATCGGATTTTGAGTCAAAGACGCTTGCCATGCGAGCAGAGTACTATATTAAGCAACTAACTAAAGCGAAAAAAGAGCTGCTCGTTATGTCAAAAGCAAATATTGTCGTCGACGAACATCAACAAATGATGTTAGAGATAGTGGCACTCTGATAAGCCCTTGCTACGCAAAGATACACGGAAACCGCCTATGTCACATTGGCGGTTTCTTTTTGTTTTTGGAGTACCATGTAGGAATAAACTGACGCATAATGGGCTGGTGTTCTGTTTAAAGGGCCTGAATATGAAAAGCGCGAAATGTCTCTACGTTATCGAGACAAAGGAAGCGACTCAATGTACTTTCATTTGCATCCACTCAGACCAAGAACTAATTTACTATTGAAACAGGCACTAAGAGGAAGGTAGATTACAAGAGTATAGGATGACTCGGCTAGGTAATGAATAGAGCTGAATTAGGCTCATAAAAAAGCTAAAAGAGCAGTAGATGAAAAAAGCGTTAGTATTCTCCCTGATTTCAATGGCCGCTTTTGCGCCGAATGTGCAGGCCACCCAAGTTCTTAATGGGTATTGGGCATATCAAGAGTTTTTAGACCAGTTTCCACAACAGAAGCAGTTAACTAGTGCGTTGGCTGAAGTGGTAAGAGAAACCCCTGTACCCGTAGCAAAAGACAAAAAGCGTCCACTGAAAATTTCTGTTGTTTATCCAGGGCAGCAGATCTCTGATTATTGGATTCGAAACATCGATGCGTTTGAAAAACGCCTAGATAAGCTTGATATCGACTATCAACTAAATCAAGTGTTTACTCGTCCTAATGCAGATATAAAGCAGCAAAGTTTGTCTTTAATGGAGGCGCTGAAAAGCAACTCCGATTACTTGATCTTTACTCTAGATACCACAAGACATCGTAAGTTTGTTGAGCATGTCTTAGATTCAAAGAAAACCAAGTTAATTTTACAAAATATCACCACACCTGTTAGGGATTGGGAACATCATCAGCCGTTTCTTTATGTTGGTTTCGACCACGCAGAAGGAAGTCGTGAATTGGCCGTTGAGTTTGGCAAGCGTTTCCCTAAACATAGCCACTATAGTGTTCTCTACTTCTCAGAGGGCTACATTAGTGACATCAGAGGCAACACTTTTATCAACCAAGTGAACCGCGATAATCAATTTGAACTACAATCTGCTTACTACACCAAAGCAACAAAGCAATCTGGGTATGAAGCTGCAAAAGCCAGTTTGGAGAAGTATCCGGACGTTGACTTCATTTACGCGTGTTCTACCGATGTAGCATTAGGTGCTGTTGACGCTCTTAAAGAGTTAGGTCGTGATGATGTCATGATCAATGGTTGGGGCGGCGGTTCAGCAGAGTTAGAGGCGCTTTCTAAAGGGGAGTTAGACGTTACCGTTATGCGTATGAACGATGATACAGGTATTGCAATGGCTGAGGCCATTAAGTGGGATTTAGAAGGAAAGCCAGTTCCCACCGTTTACTCTGGTGATTTTGAAGTCGTTACCAAATCGGACTCTCCAGAAAGAATTGAAGCATTAAGAAAACGTGCATTTAGATACTCAGATAATTGATGACAACTACATCAAAAACAAGAAAGCGTCGCTCACTGTCGACGCTTATTACCAAAATAATTATTCTCGTACTTGCTCCGATCATTCTAGGCATCTTTGTTCAGAGTTATTACTTCTCGAAGCAGATTATTTGGCAGGAAGTCGACCGAACCAAGCAGCAGACCTCTGCCCTGATCCTGAACATTTTTGATAGCCATTTTGCAGCGATTCAGATTCATCACAACAGCAATTCGAAAAGTGATGTTGTATTGGATTTTTATACAGAACGTGATGAAGAGGCACTCAATTACTTTTTCATGAGTATTGACCAGAGTGATCCTTCCCATACACCAGAGTTTCGTTTCCTAACCGATCATCAAGGTATTATTTGGGACGATGGTAACGCGCATTTCTATGGCATCAACAATCTGATACTTAGCCGACTTGCCAGTCAGGTGACCTTTAGCAACAACTGGTATTATCTACCCTCACAGACCCCGATGGGAACTCGCCATCTGTTACTTCGTCGCGTACCCGTTTTACAACCTAAAACCGGTGAAGTGATGGGGTACTCTTACAATGTTGTTGTTTTAGATAATAACTTTGGGTTGATGGAAAGGTTAAAAAATGAAGGCAACGTCGACAATGTTGTGTTGGTCGCTAACAACACACCATTGGCAAGCTCATTAGTAGGAGATGAGGCTTATCAAATATTTGACGTACTCAAACGACGAGAGTCCCAGCACAAGCTTGACCAATTATTGATCATCAAAACCCCTATTGAGGTAAATGCCGCCGAGACTGACTTGTGCTTGCTTACTGTGCAAGACAATCAGAGCGTGGTGACATTGCAAATCCAACACCTGCTAGCAATGCTAGCCTCAGTTATCGGTATGGTCATGATTGCGCTGATGACTAAAGAATGGATCGAGAATCGAGTAGTTGAAGAGTTAGGATCCCTGATGGCATATACCCGCTCGGCTCGTGAAGAAAAAGGATTTGAGCGTTTTGAGGGGTCAGATATTGAGGAATTCGATCATATTGGTTCGACACTAGAAAACACTTTTGAAGAGCTTGAAGCACAAAAGCGCTCTTTCCGCGACCTGTTTAACTTTGCGTTATCTCCTATTATGGTGTGGTCTGAATCGGGTGTGCTTGTCCAAATCAATCCGGCAGCACGCAAAGAGTTAGTCATGGAAAACGATGTTGAAACCATGCACCCAGTGTTCAAAGGTTTCAAAGAAAAGTTGATGCCACACCTTCGCATGGCGGCTCAGGGAGCTACGTTGACAGGCGTTAATGTGCCAATTGGAGACAAAGTATATCGCTGGAACTTATCGCCGATTCGAGTTGATGGAGATATTAGCGGTATTATTGTTCAAGGTCAGGATATAACCACGCTTATTGAGGCGGAAAAACAGAGTAACTTGGCGCGCAAAGAAGCAGAAAAATCTGCTCAAGCCCGTGCCGACTTTCTGGCTAAAATGAGCCATGAGATCCGAACGCCAATCAATGGAATTTTAGGGGTTGCTCAATTGCTAAAAGACTCTGTGGAAACAGAAGAGCAGAATAACCAAATTGACGTACTTCGGCATAGTGGTGAGCACTTACTTGCTGTTTTGAATGATATTTTGGACTTTTCGAAGATTGAGCAGGGTAAGTTTAATATCCAAAAGCACCCGTTTTCTTTCACTGATACAATTCGAACGTTAGAAAACATTTATCGTCCTATTTGTGAAAGTAAAGGCGTCAACCTTGTCATTGAAAACAAAATAGATCCCAATGTTGAAATCTTTACTGACCAAGTTCGTCTGAACCAAATTTTATTCAACCTAGTCAGTAATTCTGTGAAGTTTACGCCCTCGGGTAGCGTGCGCTTGCATGCTGAACTTGAGCAGTTCTATGGCGCTGACAATAGCGTGCTGGTCGTGGAAATTTCGGATACAGGTATCGGCATCGAGTCTGACAAACTCGACCAAATGTTCGAACCTTTTGTTCAAGAAGAAGCAACAACGACTCGAGAATATGGTGGCAGTGGCTTAGGGCTGACCATTGTGAAGAGTCTTGTCGACATGCTGGAAGGTGATGTTCAAGTCCGCAGTCAGAAAGGCTTAGGAACGACTTTTGTCATTACAATGCCAGTGAAAGATCGTGAGCGAGTACTCACCCCTCTTGATTCGAGTTTGCGAGTTAAGCCAGGTGAACTATTTGCAGAGAGTCTCAAAGTGTTGTTGGTAGAGGATAACCATACTAACGCGTTCATTCTAAAAGCGTTTTGTAACAAGTACAAAATGCAGGTTGATTGGGCGAAAGATGGGTTAGAAGCAATGGAATTCTTAAAAGATCATACTTACGATTTGATACTGATGGACAACCAACTTCCGCATCTTGGTGGAATTGAAACGACCAAAGAGATCCGACAAAAGCTGAAACTAGGCACGCCAATTTATGCGTGTACTGCTGACACCGCGAAAGAAACCAGTGACGCCTTTATGGAATCGGGTGCGAATTACGTGCTTCTCAAGCCGATTAAAGAAAATGCGCTCCATGAAGCATTTGTGGATTTTAAACAGCGGTTCTTAGTTGAGCGAACATGAATAATTGGCTCACTACGGGATAACCCAATTATTCATTATCTGAAAAGCACAACATCATGACTGTGGGTTGTGCTTTTTTGTATCTGACCCTTTTACTCTTATACAAATCAGACTTTTCAGACTTTATTGGTCTCGACGTTTGTTGTGTACATCGCTGCATTTCAAATTCAAACATCGTGTTGTGTTACTTAGATTTATCCCCCTTCACTGACACACCTAATGTGATTTCAATCACAAAAAGATATTTACTTAGCGTGCTAACTATTTTATATTGCTTAGCACGCTAAGTAATTGAGTAGATCTTATGATTCAAGACATCAACAGTTTGCGAGACCTTTCTCTGGCTGAAAAATTATCTCGTGTTGCTCGTTTGTGGAAAATGGTTGCAGATCGCGAGTTAGAGCCTTTAAACCTGACGTATCCGCGTTGGACTGCGTTATGGAAGCTTTATCGAATGGGTGACAACATCAGTCAGAAGCATTTGGCTGAAGCGCTTGAGATCGAGTTAGCGTCGTTGATGCGAACATTAAAATTATTAGAAGAGCAATCTCTGATCACTCGCCATTGCTGTGAACACGATAAGCGAGCACGTATTGTTAGCCTCACAGAAGAGGGGAAAACCCTACTAAAGCAAATGGAGGCTCGGATTCTTCAAGTTCGAAGCAAGCTCCTAACGGACATCAACGACCAGGAACTTCAGCAGCTTTCATTGATTCTTGATCAGATTGCTCACAATGCGCTTGATTCACTTAGCGAATAAGTCAGAAAACCGAATAAAAAGAGAAGTAAACGCCTATGACTCCAGATCAAAAATTCGCACGTTGGATCAAATATTCTTGCGTCGCGTTTGTCCTTGTCTTTGCCTATTTTCTAGTTGCAGATCTCGCCATGCCGTTGACGCCTCAGGCAATGGCAACGCGTGTGGTAACTAAAGTGGCCCCCCGTGTGAGTGGGCAGATTACACATCTTTATGTTGCCAACAACCAAGAAATAAGCCAAGGCGATCTACTATTTCAGATTGATCCCCAGCCTTATCAGCTCGCCGTAGAAAAGGCTCAACTTAACCTTGAGCGTGTGATTCAAAACAACGAACAACTTGATGCTTCTATTGCGGCGGCAAAAGCAGACGTTGAAGCGAGCAAAATCGTGGCGGAACAAAAAGTTCGCGAAGCGAAACGTCTTAATACCCTGTTTCACCGTAATGGTACTTCGCAACAACAGCGCGATGACGCACAGAGCAGCGCAACGGCAGCTAAAGCGAACTTACTGGCCGCACGTGCTCGTTTAAAAGAGTTGGAAGTAAACCGCGGTGATTTAGGCGCGACGAATGTGAATATCCGCGTGGCGCAAAACCAGCTAAAACAAGCGGAACTTAATCTGTCTTACACTCAAGTCTCGGCGGAACATGATGGCGTTGTCGCTAACTTGCAGCTGGAGACGGGGGCCTATGCGGCAGCTGGTACACCTCTTGTCGCTTTAGTCTCCGATGACGTGGATATCATTGCCGACTTTCGTGAAAAGAGTTTACGACACTTTAATCAGAACAGCCGTGCGTTAGTGGCTTTTGATAGCTTGCCTGGTGATGTATTTGAAGCTCGTATTACGAGTGTGGATGCCGGGGTCAGCTCGGGTCAATTCGATGCGGATGGTCGCTTAGCAACACCAACTGACTCAAACCGTTGGGTGAGAGACGCGCAGCGCTTACGTTTACATTTAGCTATCGATGAACCTCAGCAGCGCGCATTTCCAGCAGGGGCACGAGCAACCGTGCAGTTGTTGCCAGAAAACGCATTATCTGGCTGGTTAGCGAGGTGCCAGATCCAATTCTTGAGTCTTCTTCATTATATTTATTAACGAGGAGGCGATATGAAGTTATGGGACCACCCCATGTCGGAAAACGACTTCCGTCAGTGTTTGCGCATTGCAACTGGTGCGACCATTGGTTTCACTTTATGTAAAGTATTTGGTTGGAACTATGGCGTATTCTTTACTGTAACCCCGATGCTGTTACTTGGAATGGTGCCAGTCATGAGTCTACATGCCGCACGACAACTGATTTTTTCAGCGGTTGTGTGTGGATTAGAAGTTGGTGTTCTTGGTGGGTTATTTGGTGGGCACCCTGGCATGATGACAATCATTGCATTCGGGTTGTTTCTGTATAAATTCGCCTGTATGTCAAAAGGGAGCTTATTCTTATTTGGAGCGAACAGCGTACTGAGCTTAAGCATCATGCTGCATTTTGCGAGTTATCCAACCACTGACTTAAATGACCTAATATTTAGCAATCTGCAAGCGAATGTTATTTCAGTGATCGTTGCTTATGTGGTGACATTTTTGATTCCCGATGCGGAACCTCGTCAGCCACCAGCGAAACCGTCGCAGCCTAAACAGAGTCATCGCATGCGTCATGAAGCCCTTATGGGGGCGAGTATCGCTACAATGTCTTTCCTTGTATTCCAGCTATTTGACCTCAGTGACTCTATGTCTGCTCAGGCGACAACCTTGCTTTTATTGTTTCCTATGCATTGGAACGGTGCTTTAGGGTATGCGCGAAAAAGAGCAATGGGGACCTTGATGGGGGTGACCTTTGGTATCGTCGGACAACTTGTATTATACGATTGGTCGGATACCTTATTGTTTATCGTCCCATTGCTTTGGATTGGGGCTATGATGTTCAGCTATATGCACGTGAAAGAGTCTAGCGGTTCGGGAGCCGGATTTGGCGGCTTAACCACATTAGGCATTTTGTTCGGCCAATATCTTACTCCGGATGGTGACTTAATGTTCAGTGCGCTGTATCGCGTGAGCAGTATTTTGTTTGCTATTGTTGCGACGCTGCTTGTGACCTATACGGTTCACAGAATACTCAACAGCTTTGAGGCGACGCGCTTTAGCGAGCAGTAAGTTCAGACGTTACTGGTTAGAAAGGATTGCTCCAGTAACTCTGTTTTTAGTTCGTGAGTCATCGCAATGGGACTGGCAAACTTAATTCCAACTACCCATCCCTTCACCAATTTCTTAATGTTGGCAATGACACATCGATTTTCTTCTCCGATATAGTGGCTTAACGGGCATTCGATGGTAACACTCTCACCCACGTTGAATTCGGGCTCAATCAAGGTTGATATACCAACACCTGCTAGAGAAAAATCGATAAGGCTACCGTCGTAGACATTCCCTGCATGAATAACGTTACAGTCCATTTGCAACTTGTAACGCTCATGTTCCCGAACTGGTTTGGTTGCAAATGTTCCTGGAATGCGGATAAACAAAAGGGGGGATGGTCGAACGGTCGTCGTCAGCACGCTGGACTTAAACGCAATGACATGGCCTAACTCCGTATCTGATACTCCACGCACGATGATATCGGCGTTGGGGAGTTTTCTCATCACTTGCTCTTCAAGCAAACGCATTGGTATATCAAGAATCAAATAAGCATTTTCTTTCATCCCAAGATAAGTGGTGGAATACGTATATTGATCCTTAGGCCCAAATTCGAAATTAGTAGAAAGTTTCATTCCCGGTTTGAGAAACCTATGCAGTTCATCTTTAGTATGAGTGGCTGGCATCACATTGGCGTTTTAATTTTTAGTTAAGCTGAGGCTATCAAAACGCCATTTTGTTATTCAAGATAGTAAGGCATAAGTTTTTGTAAAATCATCGCTATCTGTGAAGTGGTGGGCGATAAGTTTGGCTCATTCCACCTTTCATAAAGATTTGGCTTGCCACAATACTGCCGCATGTGACCAACATCAGCGCTAACCAAGTGAGAGAATCTGGTTGTTCACCAAAAATTGGAACGGCAAGAAGTGTCGCGACGACTGGAGTTAATGAACCAAAAGCTGCGCTGGCTTCGGCACCGATGATCCTAATTGCATAAATGAAAGTGAAAGAAGCGATTAAACCTGCGCCAACACCTTGTAGCATCGCGTGGCCAAATAACTCCTTCCATGGCCACTGGCTGAACGGTGTTACCACCAAATAACTGTCTACCCACCCGAAACCAACGGCGATGATGAGTAGAGCCAAAGACGCGATTGCAACGAATCCTGCACAGACGTGTGCATTAAGATTAGCGACACGAGCGCTGATGGTGAAAGCAGCCCACATGATGCTGCCAGTTAGAAACAGGATATGCCCTTGCAACTGAGACCAGTTGTACTCTGCGCCGCTATTAGAAAGAAGGAATACGAAAATCCCTAACAACACCGTAGAAAGCCCGATTAAGCGGTGAGCACTCAGCGACTGTTGATAACAAAGTACCGCGATAGCAGAAACAAACAATGGCAAAGTGCCAGGTACTAATGCACTGCCGTGCGCCACGGGAGCGAAATGCATAGCCGTTCCGACGACCAGAAGATAGGGAAGGCCGCTTCCAACCACAACACCAACCAGGTAGCGTTTAGGCACTACGCGTAGCGACTGTTTATGCTTAATCACAAATGGTAATAAAATTATACTTGGGATTAGAAAGCGAACTAACGCGATATCGGCTGGCTGCAAGGCAGAAATTGCGCCCCCTTTTAAAGAAATAAAGAAACCAGACCAAAGCAGTAAGGTCGTTAATATAGCTGCGTATCCCAAGATCATTATCGACATATCCATTTGTAAATGATGTGTTAATTGTTGAGTAAAACTCTTGCCAAAGGGAGGCAAAGTTTGACGTAATTAGGCTTGATGTTGGTGATAAATTGCGTATAAATGTTAATTATTAGTGATTAAAGGCACGGAAGAATAAATGGATAAAATTGACAGGCAACTTATCAACCTAATGCAGAAGGATGCCACTCTGACAACTGCAGAACTTGCTGACCAAGTAGGGCTATCGGCATCACCTTGTGCAAGACGCATTAAGCGTTTGGAGCAGGAAGGTGTAATAAGTGGTTATCGAGCTATTGTGTCCAGAGACACTGTAGGCATCGCGATGACTGTATTTGTTGAAGTGAGTTTAAATAACCACCAAGCTTCTTCGATTGATGAGTTTGAACATGCCGTTGTTGAGATGGATGAAGTGATCTCATGCCATGTCGTATCAGGGGCCTATGATTACCTGTTAGAGGTGGTCAGTAAAGATCTCGCTGGTTATGAAACATTTACTAGAAAGTTACAGCGATTAGAAAATGTGAAAGATATTCATACCCACCTGGCGATTAGACAAGTGAAAGGAAATGGCAGTTTGCCGATTTATGCATAAGAAAGATGAAATTTTTCGATAGACTTAAGATTGCCCACTATCATCGAAAGCGATATAGACAGTTTGGTAAAGACAGAGCCCGAACTCTGGGATGGGCAGATAAGTATAGTCAGATCAGCCGTTTTGAGGCGTTGTGTCGAGGGTTAACGTTAGACGGTTCAAGTATTTTAGATATTGGGTGCGGCTACGGAGACTTGTTAGCGTTTATCGAACTTACGGGGGGGCTTCCTCAAAGCTATATTGGCATTGATCAGCAAAAACAATTTATCTCTGAAGCCAGAAAACGAGATTTTCGTACGCAAAGTAAGTTTATATGTGGCGACTTTTCAACGTTGGTATTGCCTCGTTGCGATTTTGTTTTTGCTTCCGGATCATTGAACTATCAATCCACCAACCCAAATCATGCCATTGAAATGATTGATAAAATGTTCCGAGCGACAGAGAAAGGTTGTGTGTTTAACTTGTTGGATGAATCCAAACTACCCAGCATGAAAATGTTAGCGTCGCACAATAAAGAAGGTGTCTTTCGCTATTGTCGGTTGCTGTGTCCGAATACACGATTGATTGAGGGGTACTCCGAGCACGACTTTACGATTGCCATGATCAAAAAAGCGGAGTCCGTTTCCTGACTCCGCTTTATAAATTCTTAAGCCTTATTGGTTTTTGTATTGTGAGATTTCACAGTTACCTGTGTATCTATCAACCTTGAATGAGAACGCGGCTGAATGGTATTCCCTCCCATCACTCCATATTGTTTCTCCGAAGATTTTACACAGATCCAAATCACTGATTGAACCGAACTCTTTTACGTGCCTAACTACTGACAAAAACTTGGCTTTGGTAGCATTAGGACATTCCCTGTTACTTAATCGATTGATAACCATGTTTGTAGCATCATCTCCAGCCAAATGTGACTTTTTATTAAATTTTATTAATGGCTAAACTAACCAAAAAATGTCCATAAGTAAAGCATTAATGTGACGTATGTCTCTATAAATTGATTGTCTTGGTCATGGTTTAGTCAAGTTTGTCAAAGAGAACAATCCCATTATTTACATTTGATATCATTCACGACTAAGGAAAGAAAAAAGCACGAATAACGTCCAATATTGGAGTGAAAAACCAACATCGTCTATTCAAAACTGGCTCTGTTTTTACTTCGAAACATCTTGAGCGTATTGAAGCGCTCGAGCTTCTTTATCATAGACTTGTGACAGAGTTTGATATTGTGAAGAGAGGCGCTTGTAATCTTCAGCAAGTTCCAAAGCGTTGGTGTTATACCATTCCGCAGTTATTTGATTGACGGTTTTGTTTGACTCGCGGCACTTTTGGGCCAGGATCTCCCACCCATTAGCTGACCATTGGGATTGTGTGCTCAATTTAAGCAGTTGATTCGCTTTAGTTGTGAGCTCTTCTTTGTATTGAATCGATGCTTTTAATTGCGCTTTGAACACATTTTGGTTCGACTTGGCACGCCAAAGTAGCACGAGCTCATGCAGTGAAAAGGTTTCGGACAATAACTGACGCTGTTTATGTTCGGTTAAAAGTGTATTGAATACCTCAACATGCTGATTGTAATTGGACTCTAAACGATTGAATTGGGTAAGATTGTCATTCCACGACGATGGGTTACATTGAATATTGGCGTGCCCCGTTATCGGGAACAGAAGAAATAGTAGTATCCAATTGAGTCTGTTGATCATTATTGCTCGCGTTAGTTGACCTGCTCTTTTGAGTATATACCCAAATTTCTACGACATGCGTGCTGCTGGTGGGATAAGAATAAAGAATGAAAAGGAAAAGGGCATGAAGAAAATTCTCGTCGCATTGATTGTCATGCTGTTGCTCGGCGGAGCGGGGGCTGGATACTATTTCTTCTTTATGCAGAAAGATGAACCTGAAGCACCAAAGGCTACACAAGTCGAGCAATCGTCACTGCAAAAAGAAACATCCAAACCGATTCTGGATTTAGAAGCCGCTCCCCCGGAAGTTACCGAGTACTACGTTATTGAGCGTCGTGTCAATGTTTACAACAAGCCTAACCTTAATGCTTTAGTTGTCGATACGCTCTATAAGGGAGAAAAAGTATCGGTGTTAGAAAAAGTAGATGGGTGGTACCGAATCTCCGGCTATCTTGTCTATGAAGAGGGTGGAGAAGAAAAAGCCGAATGGTTGAATGCTGAAGGGTTATCGGATGCAGAGCCAGTTATTAAAGAGCAAGAGCGCTTAGAGATATTGGATGAATACCTACAGAAGTCGGATGATTTAAAAGTTCACTTGGATATTTTCCGTAAGAAAACACAGCAATTGTTAGACGATGAAACCTGTGATCCGAGTGATTTTGAGGAGCTCGGAGGCTGGGTTCGTTCTGTGACGTTCAAAAAGCGCAACGTTTACTTCATCTATTGTGGCGGTTTGGAGCAAGAGAACAAGATCTACTTAGATGTTGATAAGGGCGATATTTTTTATCGATAACTCACCACCAATTACACTAGTTCTCTAAAGACGTTTTGATAAATGCAATAACGATGCAAACCTGAAATCAGAGATTTATAACTTTTTAGTTGTTAACCATAATCAATAGGAATACTATCAACGAGTCAAGTGACCTAACTTGGCTCTTTGTGTTTTTAGTGAGTTCCTATGTCTTGGATTTACCTTAGAAAGTTGATTTTGCTGCTATTTGCAATGGTATTGCTACCAGTGCATGTATCTGCTGCGCAAATCGATCACAAGGCTCACGTACCGCACTTTTCTAAGCTACAACCTTTTGTAGCCGTAAGTGTATCGCCAAACTCTTCCGTCGATTTTTCTGAAGTTTCAGAAGAAAGCTCTCAATCTCCAGTATCTGAAGGCCATGCAAGTCTCGATTCCGTTGCTTTGTTTAACTCTCAGCGCTGGACGTCTTACTTACGGGAAGGGCTTGATGACGAGCACGTAGATTTTGTCGGCGATCTCACTACTCCGTTTTACGCTGATGCGGGTTACGCATACAGCTTGATGGACATTAACTGGCGTCACAACCAGTCCACATTTTATCATTTCACAAGCGATCATCGCATTTCTGGTTGGAAAGAGACCAATGCCATGTACGTCGCACTCAATAGTCAGTTTTCTGCCTAAACACCATCTATTTGCACCATTGTGCACTCTTAACACGACGATTGTATTCGACAGGACGTGAGCGTTCTGAGCATTTCATACCCTGAATTTATTCTGGGTGCATCTGTCGTGTGTTAAGCCTTGTTATTAAAAGCTTCACTTCATCGTGAAGGGATGATGTTTACATGAAAAAAACACCAAAGCAGCAAAAGAACAGAAAGCTGATGAATCACTACTCAGCTTGGAAATATGTCGTATTAATTACGACAGTCATTATTTTAACCCTAAGTGCTATACCAACTTGGTTTGGCGAACAGCCTTCTATCCAGTTGACGTTTGCGGATCAAAACAACAGTGAAATGTCGGTTGTTCATCTGAATCAACTGCTAAAAACCAACCATATTTCAGCAGACAAAATCATCGAAAAAGACGGCAAAACAACCATTGTATTCGATGGTGAAGATGCGCAAAGTAAAGCTCGTGCGTTGTTAAACAAAGAGCTAAATAAAGACGACAGCATCACTTTCTCATACGTATCGGTTGCGCCAGAATGGTTGAATGAGATGGGCTTTAGCCCAATTAAGCTCGGTCTTGACCTTCGTGGTGGCGTTCAGTTCTTGTTGAATGTTGATGTGAATAAAGCGTTTGAAGAACAACGTGATGCGTTGATTGATGAAATCAAAGCGAACCTACGTGATCAACGTGTTCGTGGTGTGCAAGTTCGAGCAGAAAGCGGCAACCGAATTACGGTAAACAGTGACAGCGAGCAAGCATTGTCGGAAGTGAACAAGTTTTTGCGTCAAAATTACCCGGGCTGGATTTCAAAAAGTTCATCTCGTGGCTTTGTGCTTGAACCGAGTGAACAAAATATCCAAGAATTTCAATCGTCGACTCTTCAACAAAACCTGAAGATCATGCGTGGTCGTATTGAAGAACTTGGTATCACAGAAGCGCTAGTGCAACGCCAAGGTAAAGAGAGCATTCGAATTGAACTCCCTGGTGTACAAGATCCTGCTCAAGCGAAAAACGTTATTGGTGCAACAGCAAGCTTGGCGTTTTATGAAGTGAAAGATGCGAGCCAAGCACACAGCAGCCAAGATCTTGTTCTTCAAGATAATGATGGTCGTACTGTGATTTTGTCAAAACGACCAGTTCTAACGGGCGAGCACATCGTGAACGCTCGTGCTGGTGTCGACAAAATGGGCATGTCAGAAGTCAATATTTCTCTTGATCACGCTGGTGGTAAGAAAATGAGTGACTTCTCAGCAACTCACATCGGCAAGCCAATGGCGACCGTTTACCGTGAATACAAAACAAACGATCGCGGTGTAACTGAGCGTAGTGAGCGCGTTATCAGCGTCGCGACTATTCAATCTCAGCTTGGTAGCCAGTTCCGTATTACTGGGGCAGGTAGCATGGACGATGCGCAGCAGTTGGCGCTATTGCTTCGCGCGGGGTCACTGACCGCGCCGGTTACTATTGTGGAAGAGCGAACAATCGGTGCTTCTCTGGGGGCAGAAAACATTGAAAACGGTTTTGCAGCACTGGCTTTAGGTATGGGACTAACACTGACCTTTATGGCACTTTGGTACCGCCGCTTAGGTTGGGTAGCAAACGTGGCGCTTTGTGCCAACATGCTTTGTTTGCTTGGCTTAATCGCCTTGTTACCAGGAGCGGTTCTAACGCTTCCGGGTATTGCCGGTTTAGTGTTAACCGTCGGTATGGCAGTAGACACCAACGTTATTATCTTTGAACGTATTAAGGACAAAATGCGTGAAGGCCGCAGCTTCGCTCAAGCGATTGATCTTGGCTTTGACAGCGCATTCTCGACCATCCTTGATGCCAACATTACTACCATGATCACCGCCGTGATTTTGTACGCCATCGGTAATGGCCCAATCCAAGGCTTTGCCTTAACACTCGGATTAGGTTTGTTAACCAGTATGTTTACAGGCGTATTTGCCTCTAGAGCAATGATCAATTTAATTTGGGGCCGCGATGCCCGTCGTGATGTGAGGGTTTAATCATGGTCGAAATGCTAAAACAAAATATTCGTAAAATTCGCTACTTTACTACGCTAGTTTCCATCATTTTAACGGTGATCGCGATCGTCGCTCTAGGCTTTAAAGGGTTGAACCTAGGTTTGGACTTCACTGGCGGTATGGTGACAGAAGTAAAGGTAGATAAGCAGCTAACTAACCATGATCTGCTTGACGTTCTGCAACCAAAGCTTGGTGAATCTGCGTCAGTGACACGCTCTGGTGAAGATGGCCGTTGGGTGATTCGTTACTCTGCGCCGGAAGATGGACAAACGTTGCCAAGTGTAGAAGAGGTGTTGAAGCCAATCTCTCACCAAGTTGATGTTGTCAGCAACAGTATAGTTGGCGCTCAAGTTGGCCAAGACTTGTTTGAACAAGGTGGCTTAGCATTGTTGATTTGTGTGTTGAGTATTCTCGGTTACTTGTGTTTCCGTTTTGAGTGGCGTTTGGCCAGTGGTTCACTGTTTGCTTTGGCCCATGATGTGATCTTAGTGCTTGGTTTTTTTGCAGTTACTCAAATGGAGTTCAACTTAACCGTTTTTGCAGCGGTGTTAGCAATTTTAGGTTACTCATTGAATGACTCTATCATCATTGCAGACCGAATCCGTGAGCTGTTGATTGCGAAACAGAGTTGGAAAACAGAAGACATCAATGATCAAGCTGTTATCGCGACGTTTTCACGCACCATGGTGACATCTGGTACGACATTGATCACTGTTGGTGCATTATGGATTATGGGAGGAGCGCCTTTGGCTGGTTTCTCAACCGCGATGTTTATTGGTGTTCTGTCTGGTACATGGTCATCGATTTCGATTGGTACCGTGCTGCCAGAGTGGTTGAAACTGGAGCCGAAACATTATCTGCCTGTTGAGATCGACGCTGCGCCATAGCATCGTTCTTTTAAGGTAAAAGTGCTTGCGCCACTCATTTTGAGTGGCGCTTTTTTTGTGCTTATTTCACGCGCATCAGACGATGTTTTACTCGTCCCAAATCGAACTCTAAGATCTGTGAGCGCTTCATTGCTTCGACTTTATTCAACATTGGCTCTTGGTAGCCTTTCTTCTTCATCCACTGAAGAGGTACAGAGAAAGTATCTTCATTAACGACATAAGACTCGCCTTTATGCTCACCGCTATAGACGTTCACAACCCAAACTCGGGCTTGAAAGTCCAATACTTCACCCATGACTTTAGCGATTTTATTCAGAATATTTTTCATTGTTTCCAGTTTGCCTTAACTTAGTAGCAACCAGACACCAACTCCCATCATTAAAGTGCCTGCGATACGGTTCATTAGACGTACATTCTTAGACTGACCTAATACGTGTTTCAACCCTTTACCACCAGTAGCGTACAGAGACATGCAAATGAACTCAAACAGTAAAATAATGGAGACAAGTATGATCAGTTGCGGTGCAAGCGCTGCGTTTTGGTCTATAAAAGGCGGTAAAAGAGAAATCATAAATGCCCAGCCTTTTGGGTTTGCGATTGCGGTAACGAAGCCTTGCATGATAAGTGCGATATTGTCACTCTTTGGTGTTTCTAAGTTGTCGACATTAATCGCAAGTTTCCCTCGCGATCGCCACATTTCAACACCAAGATAGAGTAAATAACCGCCACCAATGAACTTTAACGCGATAAACATCCAAGGATAATTGAGCATAATCGCAGCGATACCTAACACCGCAGAGACTGACACCAGCGCAACACCGAGAAGCTCTCCTATCATCATCCATAACGTGCGACGATAACCGATACTCATACCTAACGTTAGGGCGAGAGTCATGCACATACCAGGCGTGATTGAGACAAAAAAGAAAGTAGGGATGAACATACTGAGCAATGCAAGATTCATATCTGTTGATGATTTAGTGATTAAAGAGAAGCCACAAAGATAGTGCAAAGTGGAAAAGGATGCTACTACAAAGCGAACGATTACTTTCACTAGTAGCTAGTTGATGTTCTTCGAATATATAAATTTAAAATGAAATTATATTTTAATCTATGCGTCATAATAGTGCGTATTGCACCAGTATGAGACAAGATCTTATATCATTTTTAGATTAAATATATTTAATTTATTATATTTTATCGGTATTAATCATCACTGTATTAAAATAATCGAATTGATAACTAAATTATCATTAAATGCAGTAATTAAATGATATGTTTGATAATTATTTTTACTGATAATTGAATTATTATTCTAATCTCAAGTTTGTTGTAATCATATAGGCTTAAAATTCAGATCTTAAATCATGACATAATGTAACGTCTACCATTCTGTATGTAACTGCATGATATTTAATAATTATGTTTCTATTTCTGTTGGTGTGGCTTTTGTGGAAGTGTGATTTAAAACAATGACTTATGTAAAATTAACCATTTTATAACATTTCACGGGTAATGAGATCTAAATCAATCTTATGCAATTGGGTGAGTTTTTTATTTGAAATGTAATATTTCTAGGTTAACTTAAAATAAAGGCAGCACGGGATTGGTTGTCAAAAGAATAAATAAACACGTCAGTTGGTGAACTATTTCATCAGTGTATTAAGTTTGCTTTTTAAATGCCGTTAAGAATGGAGTCTTCAATGAAGAAAGTCGCTTTGATCACTGGATCAAAAGGCGGAATTGGTTCTGCTATTTCCTCTCAATTAGTTAATGATGGTTACCGTGTAATTGCTACATATTTCACAGGTAACTACGAATGTGCGCTGGAGTGGTTCAACAGCAAAGGGTTTACCAAAGATCAGGTTCGCCTTTTTGAGTTGGATGTAACAAACACGACAGAGTGTGCAGAGAAATTGGCGCAATTGCTTGGGGAGGAAGGAACCATTGATGTTGTTGTCAACAACGCAGGAATCACACGTGATGGCGTGTTTAAAAAGATGACTGCGCAAGCTTGGAATGATGTCATCAATACCAACCTCAATAGTTTATTCAACGTTACGCAACCCCTCTTTGCTGCAATGTGCGAAAAAGGCGGTGGTCGTGTCATCAATATCTCTTCAGTCAATGGTCTTAAAGGGCAGTTTGGTCAAGCAAACTACTCGGCGGCGAAAGCTGGGGTGATCGGTTTCTCTAAAGCCTTAGCATACGAAGGTGCTCGCTCGGGTGTGACAGTTAATGTTATCGCTCCGGGTTACACGGGTACGCCAATGGTTGAGCAAATGAAGCCAGAAGTGCTGGAATCCATCACGAACCAAATTCCAATGAAACGTCTTGCGACACCAGAAGAAATTGCAGCATCAGTGAGCTTCTTGGTCAGCGATGCAGGCGCCTACATCACCGGAGAGACTTTGTCGGTGAACGGCGGCCTATACATGCACTAAGGAGAGAAGATGATGGAAAAAGTATTTATCGTAGCGGCGAAGCGTACTCCAATTGGTGCTTTTGGTGGCAGCCTGAAAAATACTTCTGCTGGCGATCTGGCAGCAGTAGCGATTAAAGGCGCGTTGGAAGCGGCAAAGTTACCTGGCGACAAGGTTGACGAAGTGATTGTTGGCAACGTTGTTGGTGCAGGTCAAGGAATGGGTGTTGGCCGCCAAGCGGCACTGTTTGCGGGGATTCCTGAATCTGTTCCTGCATATGGCGTAAACATGGTTTGCGGTAGTGGCATGAAAACGGTCATGGATGCCGTGTCCCATATCCGTAGTGGCGATGCTGAGATCGTTGTTGCAGCGGGTGTTGAAGTCATGTCGCAGATTCCGTTTGCTGCACCAAGCAGCATTCGTGATGGCAACAAAATGGGCAATCTGGAGCTAAAAGATCTGCTCGTAGCGGACGGTTTAACCGATGTTTACAACCAATATCACATGGGTGTGACGGCAGAAAACGTAGCAAAACAAATCGGCTTAACTCGCCAGCAGCAAGACGAATACGCGCTGTCTAGCCAACAGAAAGCGGTAGCCGCTATCGAAGCTGGCAAATTTCAAGACGAAATTGTGCCAGTGGAAGTAAAGCAACGCCGTGAAACCGTGATGTTTGATACGGATGAATACCCAAAAGCGAACGCGACAATGGAAGCCTTAAGCAAGCTACGTCCTGCTTTTGACCGCGAAGGCACTGTGACTGCGGGTAATGCATCAGGCATTAACGATGGCGCGAGTGCGATTATCGTGGCGTCTGAAAGCGCAGTTAAAGCGCATGGATTAACGCCGCTTTCTGAGATCGTAAGCTATGCGCAATCGGGTCTTGATCCGAAGATCATGGGCCTAGGTCCTGTTGAGTCCGTCAATAAAGCACTCGCAAAAGCGGAACTCAGTGTACACGACATCGACGTTTACGAGTTAAACGAAGCATTTGCAGCGCAAGCACTTGGCGTGATTCATCAGTTGGCGGAAACAAACCAAGTTCCAGTTAACGCGATTCAAGATAAAGCGAACTTTAACGGTGGTGCTATCGCGCTAGGACACCCGCTTGGTGCTTCTGGCAACCGAATCTTAGTCACGCTGGTTCACGAGCTTCATAAGCAAAATGGTCAATATGGCGTTGCTTCACTTTGTGTGGGCGGCGGCATGGGCACGGCTGTGGTTGTAAAGACAGTTAAGTAATTATTTAAACGGACATTTTTAATTCTTTCTCTAGGAGACAAACCATGTACACAGATTTCTTCAAAACATTTAGCGATCAAACTGAAAAAAATCTAGAACCTTACTTGAAGTTCAACAAGCTAGTGACAAAAAACGTAGAAGTGTTGACCGAGCTTCAATTGAACGCCATTCGCACATACAGTGAAGTGGGTCTAAACCAGATGAAAGCAGCGACAGAAATCAAAGACGTAACGTCATTGACTGCTTTCAACAGTCAGCAACTAAGCGTACTTACTAAACTTTCTCAACAAATGATGGATGACAGCAACAAGCTTCAAGCGATTGCAAAAGAGTTCAAAGAAGACGTTGAGAAAATGACTTCGGAAAATCTAAAGACTGTTACTCCAGCGTAATTTGTCCGATTCTCGCCGCCCCTAGATTTGGGCGGCGTTGTTTTTTCCGAATATAGGAGTAAGACTATGTTTCAACACTTCTTTTCGGACTATCTTGTGAAGCTTCAGGAAACCAATCATCAGTGGTGGCATGATTTCGAAGTGAACAAGGCAGTCGTGAACTCTCCTTTAAACAAGGCCATGCAAGAAGTGAACTTTGAGGATACTGCCAAACTGTTCGAACAAGCTGCGAATCAGCCTGCTGCGATTTTAAAGCTGCAAGCACAGTGGTGGGAACAGCAGCTGCAAATTTGGCAGAATGTTGCATTGGCAGGGAACCAAGCACAAATCGTCGAAGCTGAAAAAGGGGATAAGCGTTTCTCAAACGAAGCGTGGCAAAATGAAGCCATGTATAGCTTCATCAAACAATCCTACCTTTTATTTAGTAAGACCTATCTGGACACCATCGAGTCCTTGGAAGGCTTAGATGAAAAGACGAAAGAACGTATTATTTTTTTCTCTCGCCAAGCCATTAACGCCCTTTCTCCTTCCAACTTCATCGCCACTAACCCAGAGCTTTTGAAGCTGACACTTGAGCAAAACGGTCAAAACTTACTGGCAGGCTTAGAGCAGTTGAAAGAAGACGTTGAGTCGAGCGCAGACATTTTAAAAATTCGTATGACGAATAACAATGCATTCCGCGTGGGCGATGACGTTGCGACGACACAGGGTAATGTGGTTTTTCAAAACGAATTATTTGAGTTGATTCAATATCGACCTCTAACAGAGAAAGTGAATGCGACGCCGCTGCTCATCGTCCCACCTTTCATCAACAAATACTACATCCTTGATTTAACGGCAAAGAACTCAATGGTTCGATGGTTGTTAGAGCAGGGGCACAGTGTATTTATGATGTCTTGGCGCAATCCAGGCAAGGCACAAGCGCACATAGAGTTTGGTGACTACGTGACAGAAGGCGCAGTGAAAGCCGTCGCTGCAATTGAAGACATAACAGGACAAGAGCAAATCAATGCTGCTGGTTATTGTATTGGTGGTACTGTTTTAGCAAGCACGGTTGCGTACTACGCTGCAAAACGTATGAAGAAGCGCATTAAGTCTGCTACTTTCTTCACCACGTTGCTCGACTTCTCTCAACCAGGTGAAGTCGGCGCGTATATCAATGACACCATTGTTAGTGCAATTGAAGCGCAAAATAACGCAAAAGGGTATATGGACGGCCGTTCCTTAAGCGTGACGTTTAGTTTACTGCGTGAAAACAGCTTGTACTGGAACTACTACGTCGACAATTACTTGAAGGGTAACAGTCCGGTTGATTTCGACTTGTTGTACTGGAATAGCGATAGCACCAACGTCAGCGCTGCATCTCACAATTTCTTGCTTCGCGAGCTCTATTTAGAGAACAAGCTGGTGCAAGATAAAGGCGTCAAAATTGGTGGAGTATGGATTGATCTAAATAAGATCAAAATTCCTAGCTATTTTGTGTCAACGAAAGAAGACCACATTGCGTTATGGCAGGGAACTTACCGTGGTGCGCTGAACACGGGTGGTAACAAAACGTTTGTCCTCGGTGAGTCTGGTCATATTGCGGGCATCGTGAACCCTCCAGCTAAAAATAAGTATGGTTATTGGTTGAACGATAATTTGGATGACTCTGCTGATGAGTGGTTGAATAACGCGGAACACAAAGAGGGATCGTGGTGGACACACTGGAACGAGTGGTTACTCCAATTCAACCCTAAAGAGCAAGTTGAGCCTTTCCCTATTGGCTCAGAAAACCATCCGGTTATTGATGAAGCGCCAGGACAATACGTCAAACAGGTTCTGCCAGTAAAAGAATCTTAAACAACTCCCTATAGCAGTAAATCTTAGCGGCCTTTATGGTCGCTTTTTTTATGTATGATTGCTTGTTTATTTATTGTTGGCAGTACCATTGAGCAATAAATAAAAATCGCCGAGCATTTGCTCGGCGCTCAGTGTCAACAAATAGGCTAGTTGACGAGTAGAGATGCGTTACGTTACACCTCTTTATCCTTACCAAATGACAGCAGCCAGAGAGAGATTGCTGCTACCGCCACAAAGCCGGAAAGAATAATCACTGGCATAGCACTGTAGCCAAGGATATGCCAAATTACAGATTCTAATGTACTCATGGTAAGTCTCCTTAGTGCCAGCCTTCAACGCCGCTCATGTCTGGTAGTTTGTGCGCAATACCTTTGTGACAGTCTACACATGTTTTCTCGCCTGAAGCTAGAGCGGTGGAGTGTTGTTCTGCCGCACGTGATCCTTGCTGAGAGTAATCCATGAAATCAAACTCATGACAGTTACGACATTCAAGAGAGTCATTCTTCTTCATACGTGCCCACTCTCGCTCTGCGAGGTGTCCACGACGCTCTTGGAACTTCTCTGGCGTATCGATCGTCTTCGTTACGAAGTGTGCAAATAGCTCTTTAGATGCCTGTACTTTACGAACGATCTTATCCGTCCATTCATGAGGAACGTGACAGTCTGAACAAATCGCACGAACACCAGAGCGGTTGGAGTAGTGAATTGTTTCTTGAATTTCAGCAACGATCGGCGCGTGACAGCCAGAACAGAATTCTTCTGTGTTGGTTGCTTCCATACCTGTGTTGAATGCGCCCCAAAATAGAAGGCCACCAGCGAAGCCTAGAAATAAAACCACACCAGCGGCAGCTTTACTCGGGCTCGACAGTCTCTTCCAAAACGCTTTAAGTATTTTCATAAGTAACCTCTTAGTACTCGCGTTTCAATTACTGAAGCGAATCGACTGCCTTAAACTCGTTTTCCACTAGTGGTTTTGCATCCGTTTGTGGAACGTGACATTGCAAACAGAAGTAACGACGAGGAGACATATCTGCCAGTACCGCATCTTCTCTGTTTACATAGTGCGTTACGCTAATTTTAGTCGCACCTGACTCTTTTGCATTTTTCCAACTATGGCATGCAAGACACTTGTTAGCATTTAACGAAATTTCGTAGTGACGAATGCTGTGTGGGATCAACGGTGGTTGATAAACATAGCTGTCTTCAACAATTTGATCTTTAGGGAAGTCTTTGAACTCGTCTGCTGGACGCGTATCTTCCAATTGAGACATTCCACGTAAAGATTCTAGACCACCAATACCACCTGGATTATCCAACTCAGCTTGCGCAATGCCTGTCACTAACGCACCTACAGATAAAACTGCGACAAGTAATTTTTTCATCATTTCATCTCCGCCTTTATGGCTTAAATTCTTTATTAGGCCGCCATAATGACGGCCGTAGCATTCAGTATCTGAAGGTTAAGCAATCTTAGTGATTTTGACTGGGCACTTCTTAAAGTCTGTCTGTTTAGACAGTGGATCAGTCGCATCTAGGATAAGCTTGTTAATCAAAATACGTGCATCAAAGAACGGTACGAATACCAAGCCTTTTGGCGGACGGTTACGACCGCGAGTTTCAACACGAACGCGTACTTCACCGCGTTTGTTTGCCATGAGTACTTCTTCACCACGACGAACATTGCGTGCTTTTGCGTCTTCTGGGTGCATGTAACACACTGCGTCTGGTACTGCTTTGTATAATTCAGGTACACGACGAGTCATGGTGCCTGTGTGCCAATGTTCAAGAACACGACCAGTACATAACCACATATCAAATTCATCGTTCGGTACTTCTGGTGGCGCTTCGTATGGCGCGGAAATGATCTTCGCTTTGCCGTCAGCATTGCCGTAGAAGTCCCAACCAGAACCTTCTTTCGCGTATGGGTCTGAACCTTCTTTAAAGCGCCACTGTGTTTCCTTACCATCAACAACAGGCCAACGTAGACCACGTACTTGGTGGTAGCGGTCGTATGGAGCCAAATCATGCCCGTGACCACGGCCAAATGTTGCGTATTCCTCAAACAGACCTTTTTGAACATAGAAACCGAAGTGGTGAGCATCGTCATTCAGTTCACGAGCTTCTTCGATAGGGAATTTGTCGACGTTACCATTGCGGTAAAGTACGTCGTACATTGTTTTACCACGGTATTGAGGCGCTTTCGCTAGAAGCTCTTCAGGCCACACTTCTTCCATTTTGAAGCGTTTCGAGAACTCCATTAGTTGCCAAAGGTCCGATTTTGCTTGACCGACTGTGCCCACTTGTTGGTACCAAGCTTGGGTACGACGCTCTGCGTTACCGTAAGCACCTTCTTTTTCAATCCACATTGCGGTAGGAAGAATAAGGTCTGCTGCTTGTGCTGTTGCTGTCGGGTATGGGTCAGACACAACGATGAAGTTTTCTGGGTTGCGGTAACCTGGAAGACGTTCTGTGTTGATGTTTGGACCGGCTTGCATGTTGTTGTTACATTGAACCCAGTAACAGTTCAGAACGCCGTCATTCAGCATACGGTCTTGCAATACGGCGTGGAAGCCAGGTTTTGGTGGAATCGTACCTTCTGGCAGTTTCCAGATGTCTTCTGCAATCTTACGGTGTTTAGGGTTAGCAACCACCATATCCGCTGGTAGGCGGTGAGCAAACGTACCAACCTCACGAGCGGTACCACATGCTGATGGTTGGCCCGTTAGTGAGAATGGGCTGTTCCCCGGAGTCGAGATCTTACCGGTTAGTAGGTGGATGTTGTAAACCAAGTTATTCATCCATACACCACGAGTATGCTGGTTCATACCCATCGTCCATAGAGACATCACTTTCGTGTTTGGATCCGCGTATTGCTTCGCAAGCTCGATAAGCTTCTCTTTCTCAACACCAGAGATTTCAGATGCTTTCTCTACTGTGTATGGCGCTACTGATTTCTTGTACTCTTCGAATGAGATAGAAGTGAGTTTGCCAGAGTTCGGGTTCTTCGCTGCTTTTTGTAGCGGATCGTCGTCACGTAGACCGTAGCCGATGTCAGTGTCTGCTTGAGTGAAGTTCGTGTGTTTGTTCACGAAGTCCCAGTTTACTGCATCGTTTTCGATGATGTAGTTTGCGATGAAGTTAGCAATTGCAAGGTCAGACTGAGGATTGAAAATGTAGCCGTGGTCAGCCAACTCAAATGAACGATGGTAGTAAGTAGAAAGCACGTTCACTTTAACGTGAGGGTGGCTTAGGCGGCGGTCAGTAATGCGAGTCCATAGAACCGGGTGCATCTCTGCCATGTTTGAGCCCCAAAGAACGAAAGCGTCTGCGTTCTCGAAGTCATCGTAACAACCCATTGGCTCATCGATACCGAATGCGCGCATGAAACCTACAACGGCAGAAGCCATACAGTGACGAGCGTTTGGATCAATGTTGTTTGATCGGAAGCCTGCTTTCATTAACTTTGACGCAGCGTAGCCTTCCATTACTGTCCATTGGCCTGAGCCAAACATACCTACGCTTGTTGGGCCTTTTTTCTCGAGGGAAGCTTTCCATTTCTCAGCCATGATGTCGAAAGCGTCATCCCAAGAGATAGGTGTAAATTCACCATCTTTGTGGAATTTGCCATCTTTCATTCGTAGCATCGGTTGAGTTAGACGGTCTTGACCGTACATGATCTTAGAAAGGAAGTAACCTTTGATACAGTTCAGACCTTTGTTTACTGGTGCTTCTGGGTCACCCTGTGTTGCTACCACTTTGCCGTTTTGAGTGCCAACAAGAACAGAACAGCCTGTACCACAGAAACGACAAGGTGCTTTGTCCCATGTGATTTTGGTTTGATCAGAGCTTGCAATCAGGTTGGCTGCAGATGCTGGTAGTGTCACACCTGCGACAGCAGCAGCTGATGCAGCCGCGTTTGCTTTCACAAACGCACGTCTTGTCATTTTCATACTTCACCCTCGATTTGGGAATGTTGTGTTCCAGTGTCTTCTTCATCCGTTTCTTCAAGCCCAGTTTCGATTTGGTGATAAACCAATACCGTGCTTAAGACGTTCGGTAAATTGTTAATGGCATCGATAGTGTCTGTGATGAAACCTTGGTTCTCAGTTTCAAGTACGACGATAATCTTGCCTTCAGGACTGTCACCATAGATTTCCGCATTTTCGTGTGCTTCTATCTTTTGTTTGATTTCGTCCAAATGTTCCGGCAGCACATGTACTACCAAACTTGAAATATGCACTTCATTTAGTGACATATAGCTCTCTCATTTATTTTTATTGCCTTTGGCCGACGACATTCGGCTTAGGCTGTTGTATTGCTCACATTGATGGATGAAGTCGGGCACACTGAAACACAGGCGCCGCAGCCGTTACACTCATCAAGGTCTAAATTGGGTTGTGCTACTTTCCCCAGTTCTAATTTGAACTGAATTGCCATCGGGTCGCACATATCCCCACAACTTCGGCATTCGACATTTTGTTTTGCTAAGCAGTTATCGTTGATACTTGCTTTTGCTTGCCAAGGTTGTTCTGTTTCTGGCAAGAAAAGGGGCTCAGGACAGGCGTTTGCACATTGATAGCAAAATGTGCATTCATCGATGGAAAAATCGACCGAGGGGAATCCGCCATCACTTTTGGTTATAATCTTTGTTTCACAGGCCTCAATGCATTTACCGCAGCGAGTGCAATCGTCCGTAAACTGTTGCGGTTTAGTTAACCAAGGCAAACGTACGGCGTTGTCGGGGTGCGCTTTTCTTGCAAAGAGTCTTCTTCTGGAAAGGTCTACCACTTAGTCACCTCGAAACTTGGAACCCAAACTAAGCATAGTCCACAATTTTCATTAATAAACTGTCATTTAAACTAACGAAATTGTAGTTTTTGACATATTTGTATAAATACCTCTTAGGGGGTAAATGGTATGCAATATTGTTTTGGATCAATAAATTCCGTCGCAGGTGATCACATATTGATAAAGTTGAAAGGTAATGGGTTCATTGCACGTAAAAATAGGATTGTTAATGGGCGAGGAACTCAGATTGTTTAAAAATGTGAAAAAGTCGGTGACGCGCACGATTGCGTCCGCGATGCTTCTTATTTTGCTGCTCTCAGTCGCTACGACTGGTTTTGCGATTTTTACGTTAGCGTCCAGTTTGAACGATGCTGAAGCCGTCAATGTTGCTGGCTCGATGCGAATGCAAAGCTACCGTCTGGCGAATGATATTCAGGTTAAATCTGTTGACTATTCTTCACATATTGACGCATTTGAACATTCGATATATTCACCTTCAATGAAAGCGCTTCAGCATTGGTCTGTGCCTGAAGACATCACTCACGATTACTACCGTCTTATTATCAGATGGCATGAACTCAAGGCGGTGCTGAGAGGAGACAACCCGGCAGAATATCAACTCCTAGTGGCCGGTTTTGTTGAACAAATCGATGAGTTTGTATTTAAGCTGCAAAGCTTTTCGGAGCAAAAACTGATTAACTTAGCCTGGATCGGCGGGTTAGGGTTGGGTGGCATCCTTTGTGTCAGTATGTTTGTCGTTCATTTTGTGCGCCTCGAAGTTGTTCGGCCTCTGCGTGCCTTAGTTTTTGCTAGCGAGCAAATTAAAAATCGCTCATTCAATATATCGCTCAATGTATCCAGCGATAATGAAATGGGAATACTGACTCGAACCTTTAACCGGATGGCGACAGACCTTGGTAAGTTGTACCGAGGATTAGAACAAGCGGTTGATGAGAAAACACGTAAATTGCAGCATGCCAACCAGTCTTTAGAAGTGCTGTATGACTCGTCAAAAGAACTCACGGCTTCGCGTATTAATCAAGACAATTTCCAGGCGATTTTGCAGCATATCGTCAGTCTTGAGGGCATTAAAGCGGTCAAACTTGAAATCGAGCAGCTGGGAGAACCGAGCTGGATATTGATGGAAGGAGAAGAATGCTGCCAAGATTGTGATGAAGATTGCCACGGTAAAGCCCTGATGCTAGATGGTGAGCACTTGGGCTATTTATATTGGAAAGCAGGGTTACCTTGTCCGAACGAGGCTCTTATTGACAACTTCGTGCAGATTTTATCACGCGCCGTGTATTACAATCGGGCGCAGCGCCAAGCAGAACAAATTCTGCTGATGGAAGAGCGAGCCACTATTGCTCGGGAGTTGCATGATTCATTGGCTCAAGCACTCTCTTACTTAAAAATTCAGGTCGCTTTGTTAAAGAGAAGCGTAAAGAACTTGCCTGACGAAAAGGCGATCGCGCAGGCTAATCAAGTTATTGCTGAGCTAGATACGGGCTTATCTGCCGCGTATACGCAGTTACGCGAGTTACTGACGACGTTTCGTCTTACGATTAAAGAGGGCAGTTTTGGCCAAGCATTGCAAGACATGGTTGAAACGCTCAGTGAACAAACTGCTGCGGACATTACGCTAAAAAATAGACTTTCATCAACTGAACTGGATGCACATCAGCAGGTTCATTTACTACAGTTGATAAGAGAAGCGGCAATTAATGCAATCAAACATGCGCAAGCAGATAATATTCACATTCAATGTCTCGATAATGATGGAAAAGTCACAGTAACCGTTAGCGACGATGGAATAGGCTTTGAACATCAAGACGAAAAATTAAATCATTACGGTATGAGTATCATGCAAGAGCGGGCCGCTAGACTGCATGCCGATCTGCACATCGAAGCATCGATAAACAAAGGTTGTACCGTAAAATTAGAATTCCAACATAGTAAGGAAGTAAACAGTGACAGTGTGTAAAGTAATGCTGGTGGATGATCATCCACTCATGCGAAGAGGTATCCACCAGCTTTTAAGCTTTGAGCCTGAGTTTGAGGTCATTGCAGAAGCAAGTAATGGCGCGGATGCAGTAGCGAAAGCGCATGAGCTAGAACTGGATCTTGTACTTCTTGATCTTAATATGAAAGGCATGTCTGGCCTTGATACTTTGCAAGCACTGCGTGCAGATGGCTGTGAAGCCAGAATTGTCATTCTAACCGTTTCAGATAGCCCAGCAGATATAGAAGCAATAGTTCGAAGTGGTGCCGATGGCTATTTATTGAAAGACACTGAGCCTGATGAGTTGGTTGAGTTGCTAAAACAAGCGCACCAAGGGGACAAGGCATACAGCCAAGAAGTTTCTAAGTATTTGAGTGAACGTTCAGAGCAAGAGGACGTGTTTGATACACTGACCGATCGTGAATTGCAGATCTTAAGAGAGGTGGCAAGAGGTTTCCGCAACAAGCAAATTGCCGATCGTCTTTTTATCTCTGAGTCTACGGTTAAAGTACATATGAAGAGTTTACTTAAAAAGCTTCAAGTTCCTTCTCGTACTGCAGCAACCGTCCTTTATCTTGAGCGCTTTGGCGACATCAAATAACATTGTTGGATTTTAATCTATAATAATAAATAAAATCAAATAGTTATATGGATTCTGACGAATAAAAAAACCGCCTTTTAGGCGGTTTTTTTACTTGTCTGGGCGAATAGAGTACAAGTCACTGTTGTGCTTACCACACTCCAAATAGTACTGATAAGCCACTTTTTTGCTTTCAGCAATGACTCTCATGCAGTGCATTTTCCCCTGTTCAAAATATCGAATCTCATATTCTACACTGGTATCAAGTTGCTCAGCGGCTGCCATACTTCGCCTCCATAAACCATCCAAAAAACATCCATGCAAATTATATGCCGTTATAGGGAGCGTCGTTCGGTACGTTTTTTAGCCGATAATTGCGCTCTAACTCACTTTTTTGCGGATAGCTGTGATCAAAAAGTTAATTTCAAACTCTATATATTATTAAGGTGGCAATCAATATTTGTCACACTGGTGTAAGTTTGCCGCAATACTAAGTGATACAGGTTGAGTATAGAACTTAATCAACAGAAAAGGGAATACGAATAAGTGACTAAATTAAAGGATGTATCTAATAAGGCGCTTCGTTATGGCCTTCTATTTTGTTTCGTATTTCTGCTTGCCGGTTGTGCGAAAAAGTTTTTATACAGCAATATCGATTGGTTCGTGCTCGATTACTTAGAGGACTATGTCTCGTTGCAAGGAGAACAAGAAGTCCTAGTGGAAGAGCGCTTATTACTGTTGGCAGACTGGCACAAGAAAGAGGAGTTACCATTATATATCGAACATCTAAAAGACCTTGAGAGATTAAAAGCGAGCGATATCACCTTAAATTACTTACAACAAAATCGAGATAGAATGCGAGCGCATTACGATAGAGTGGTCAGCAAAGCAGCACCAGATCTTTTTGCGTTAAGTTTGCAATTAACGAAAGAGCAAGAACGCGAGTTTTTGAGTAATGTACAAGAACATTATCAAGAGCGAAACGCAAAATATGCCGATAAGACAGAAGACGAAGTGCGTGAAATTATTCTGGATAACACTGAAGAGTGGATGGAAGAATGGCTAGGGAATCTATCAGGAAATCAGCGTCAATTAGCTCAAACATTTTCTCAGCAAGTTATTTTAAACAGCCCTTTATGGAGAGATTATCGAGCCACGGTATATCAAGAGCTCGAATACTTGTTCGACAACAAATCTAATGTTGTGACTTATCAAGATATATTTATGCGACTCTTGTTCGAACCAGAGAGTTATTATAGTGAGCAGCTTTCTCTGAATATTGACTCTAACTTTGCATTGGTTGATCAACTGACATTAGATGTTTCTCGTTCGATGACCGATAAGCAATGGCGTCATTTTCGTGAAAAGGTTAAAGAGTGGCGAGTACTGGCTGAGGAACTTTTAGATTAAATTCATACCTCAATGAGCGAAAGCAAAGCGCAAAAGCCTTTCTTATCAAAAAATGATTCAAAGCAAATTCTTATTGAGCTAAGAGCGTAACATAGCGTGAGGTTTGATGAGGCAACGTCAGCTTATCAATGCGTGATAAGGCCTCATCGTACAAAACAATGAGAATAAATATGAAACATTTAGTTGAAAGATTTCTTCGATACGTCACGTTTGATACCCAATCCAATCCACATGTGACGCTTTGCCCAAGTTCACCTGGCCAGCTTGTGTTTGCTGAGTTACTTAAAAAAGAGATGCTCGAACTTGGCTTAAGTGACGTGACTTTGGATAAAAATGGCTACTTGATGGCTAAACTGCCAGCCAATGTTGATTATGAGGTTCCTCCTATCGGCTTCATTGCCCATATGGATACCGCGCCGGATGCATCTGGCAAAAACGTAAAGCCGCAATTCATCGAAGATTACCAGGGTGGCGATATTGCATTAGGGTTGGGGGATGAAGTGTTATCTCCCGTGCAATACCCAGATTTACATCACCTACATGGCCACAATCTTATTACTACCGATGGCACTACATTACTTGGCGCGGATAACAAAGCTGGTATCGCAGAGATTCTTTCCGCGGTAGCTCTGCTACTGGAAAACCCAGACATTCCACACGGCGACATTTGTATCGGCTTTACTCCGGATGAAGAAATCGGTCGTGGTGCAGATTTGTTTGATGTTAAAAAATTTGGCGCGAAATGGGCATACACTATAGATGGTGGCCCGCAAGGTGAATTGGAATACGAAAACTTTAATGCAGCAAACGCTGATGTAATTTTTCATGGAGTTAGCGTTCATCCAGGTACCGCAAAAGGCAAAATGGTCAATGCGATGAACTTGGCTGCGAAATTTCAAGTTCAAATGCCCCAAGATCAAACTCCGGAAACAACCGAAGGTTACGAAGGGTTCTTCCATTTAAAATCGGCAGAAATGGGCGTTGCACGAAGCGAGCTAGGTTACATTATTAGAGACTTTGACCGTCAAAGACTTGAGGATCGAAAAGCCTTTATGCAGAAACTCGTCGATGAAATGAACACGGGTTTACGCCATGGTTCTGTAGAGCTAAAAATAAAAGACAGCTATTACAATATGAGAGAAATGGTTGAGCCTTACCCTCATATCATTGAGCTGGCAAAGCAAGCGATGGAAGCGTGTGATGTGGAACCGATTATAAAACCTATTCGTGGTGGTACAGATGGTGCCCGTTTATCTTTTATGGGTTTGCCGTGCCCGAATATCTTCACCGGTGGTTTTAACTTCCACGGAATTCATGAGTTTATTTCTGTTGAAATGATGGAAAAATCAGTACTCGTTATTGTCAAAATTGCTGAGCTCACAGCGAAAAAACACAGTTAAAAGACTACGTCGAGACCTCTTGCAGATTTAATAACAAAATAGCCCAGATCTCTCTGGGCTATTTAAATATTAAGATGGAATACTAGCGCACGTCTTTGTCTTCAATTTCAATGTCTTCTAGCGGTAACCAGTCGACTTTCACACCCGCTTGGTCGAACATATCTTGACTGACTTGGATTTTATCTCCCCAGCGAGATAAAAAGTCTTCAGACTGCTCAGGGCAGTGTACGTGTGAGATCCCTGTTTGAATGATCTTTGCCGCGCAGTTAGGGCAAGGAAAATGCGTTACCCAAATATCACATCCGTCTAAGTCACGTTTTGAGAACAAAATTGCGTTCTCTTCCGCGTGCAGTGTTTTAAGGTATTTCAACTCGCGCTCATCGGTGTCGACACTGTCAGAAACACCATGCGGATAGCCATTAAATCCAACAGATACAATGCGATTCTGTTTAGTAATAACGGCACCGACTTGTGTTGATGGGTCCTTACTCCAAGACGCCACTAGTTCTGCCATCTGGTAAAAGCGTTTCGCCCATTTAGAAATCATAGTCATCCTCTCTGTCGAAGGCGTTGAATTAATTGAATGATAACCCATTTATATTAAAAAAATAGTCAAAATCGGGGTCTTGAGTATGAAGGCGTCACTTTTTACCTTTTTAGCCACAAAACGTTCTTATCTTGAGCACTGAATCTCACTTTACGCCCGAATACAATACTCCCGTTAGTGTTTCCACGCACACGCTAAAATTCGCGATCTCCTAAGGCGTATATTAAATAGTTATGATTGAGTTGTATGTATATTGCTCATTGAATACCACTGTTAACTAAATTACTTTATTTTCCTTTTGTTTCTCATGTTTACATTTAGAAACACCTTGGGCGCTTTTCAGTGAAGTTTTCAGTGGCAGCAAGGAGTAAGGTTGATAGGAATTCAACAATATCCTGTTCTATAAAGACGGTAAATACATGCAAAAGAAACCACTTGTCGCACTAATGGCGGCTACAGCAATCCTCGCTGGATGCGGGGAAGCTAATAATGCCCAAACGAAAGGTCAAGCGCCTCTCGTAGTGACTCAGGATGTCACGGTTATCGACTACCAACCGAGCAAGTCTTATATCGGTCGCATTGAAGCAGTAGAAGATACCAATATTACCGCGCAGATTTCTGGCTACTTAAAAGCTCGTCACTTTGAAGAGGGGCAAATGGTAGAAAAAGGGCAGCTCCTTTACTCTATCGAGCCATCTTCTTTTGAAGCCCAAGTCGCGAGTGCTAAAGCCGCACTTGCACAAGCTAAAGCGGCGCTAAAAAAAGCCGAATTAGATCATACTCGAGGTAAAAACTTGTTGCCTCGCGGTAGTATCTCTCAATCTGAGTTTGATGCTTTAACTGCGGCACTTCTTGGTGCGAGAGCAGAGCTAGAAGCGGCAAATGCTCAACTTAAACTTGCTGAAGTTAACCTTTCCTATACTCAAATCCGAGCACCTTTTAGCGGACGTATTAGTGATACCAAAGTTAGTACGGGTGATCTGGTTTCTCCATCATCTGGCGTGCTGACAACTCTGGTGAGTTTAGATCCAGTTCATACCTCATTTAGTGTGAGTGAGCGTGAGCGTTTAGCTATGGGTATGGATCAAGTAAAAGGTGATGGCTCGGCTGAATCAAACCGCGTTGAAGTTCAGCTTGAACTGGAAAATGGACAGTTTTTTGAGCATCTCGGTAAGCTTGATTTCTTAGGTAATCGTATTGACACCAAAACGGGTACGATTGCTATGCGCGCGCTCGTTCCAAACCCAGAGCAGAAGTTACTTCCGGGTCAACACATCAAAGTGAACTTGAGAGATAAGAACACGAAAGACGTTATTGTTATCCCACGACGTGCCGTACAGACTGACTTAGAAGGTGACTTTGTGATGGTGATGGCTGAGGGAAGTGTGGCAGAGCGTCGTAACGTCGAGCTTGGCCCTCAGGTTGAACAAGGCATTATCATTCGAGAAGGGCTCGATCAGGAAGATACGGTTATTACACAAGGCCTACAACGTGTGCGTAATGGTGTAGAAGTGCGCCTTCAAGCACCTGCTGAAGATAAGCAGTAGGGGGCACTATGTTAAGTCGTTTCTTTATTCAGAGACCTAAATTCGCGCTGGTTATTTCGATCATATTAACGCTAGCCGGCGCGATCTCACTGGCGATTTTGCCAGTGGCTGAGTACCCACAGATAAGCCCGCCATCAGTAAGCGTTTCGGCTTACTACACCGGCGCGAGTGCGGAAGTTGTCGAGCAGGCCATTGCGGACCCCATAGAGACCTCAGTCAACGGCGTTGAGGATATGATATACATGTCTTCAAAGAGCGCGAACGATGGCTCTTACAGCCTAAACGTCACGTTCGATGTCGGCACCGACCCAGATATGGCGCAAGTTAACGTGCAAAACCGCGTGTCACAGATTGAGTCAAAATTGCCTCAAGAAGTTCGCATGGTTGGTGTGACGGTGAAAAAGCGTTCACCTGACTTGCTGATGGTACTTAACTTCTATTCACCTGATGGCAAATACGATGATCAGTTCTTGATTAACTACATTAACTTGAATGTAAAAGATCAGTTGGCTCGTGCGAAAGGTATCAGTGAAGTTAACGTGATTGGTGGTGGCGAATACGCAATGCGTGTTTGGTTAGATCCTGAAAAAATGGCCAACCTTAAGCTAACCACGTCAGACGTATACGCTGCTTTGGCTGAACAGAACGTTCAAGTTGCGGCAGGGCGTGTAGGTGCAGCACCATACAACAATCCGCAAGAAGTTCAGTTTAACCTTGTGACCAAAGGTCGCTTGGAAAGCGTGAGTGAGTTTGAGAACGTAGTCCTTCGAGCTAATCCCAATGGCTCTACGGTTTATCTGAAAGATGTTGCTCGCGTTGAACTAGGCAAAAAGTTCTACGATGGTAACGGTAAGTTCCGTGGCCAGGACGCGTCAATCGTTACGTTGTCTCTTCAATCGGATGCGAATGCGTTAGAAAGTGGTCAGGCCGTCATGGAGCTCCTTGAAGGCTTGAGCAAAAACTTCCCAGAGGGAATGGAATACGAGACCAGCTACGATACAACCGTGTTCGTATCTGAATCGATCAAAGGGGTAGTAAAAACACTGATTGAAGCGATTCTATTGGTGATTGCTGTAACTTACTTGTTCTTGGGTAGTGCGCGTGCAACGTTGATTCCTGTTGTCGCGATCCCCGTTTCTCTGATTGGTACGTTTGCCATCATGCAGGCAACGGGCTTCACCATTAATACGGTTACTTTGTTTGGCTTGATCCTTGCGATTGGTATCGTGGTGGACGATGCGATTCTGGTTATCGAAAACGTCGATACTACCATGGCGAAAGACCCAACCATTTCACCGCGTAAAGCGACGTTGCTAGCGATGAAAGAAGTAACGGGACCAATCATCACGTCGACCTTGGTTCTACTTGCGGTATTCATACCCGTCGCCATGCTGCCAGGTATCACCGGTATCATGTATCGCCAGTTCGCTTTGACCATCTGTATTTCGGTTGTGATTTCATCCATCAATGCATTGACGCTGTCTCCAGCACTTTGTTCTCTGGTATTGAAGCAGGGTGGGGGCAATACCGCTAACTGGTTCCAGGCTTTCAACCGAGGCTTAGAGCGCATCACTACGCGTTATGGCCAGATCGCTGGTTTCTTGGTGAAGAAGTCTTTACTGCTCGTGACGTTCTTTATAGTTGCTATCGCAGCGGTCACTTTCTTTGCGAAAACCACCTCTACAGCGTTTGTTCCTCAAGAAGATAAAGGCATTTTGCTGGTTAACGTACAGCTACCAGATTCAGCCTCTTTATCACGTACTGAAGAAGTCACCAATGATTTAATGAAAATGATCGGTGAAGAGCCTGGTGTGGATGGTGTGACGGTTGCGAACGGTTACTCGTTTATGACAGGCGCAGCAGCATCAAACGGTGCTTCTGTATTTATCAAATTGCATGACTGGGATACTCGTAACTCGCTGCAAGGAGAGCACTCTGCTAATGCTATCGCGGCACGTATTAACGGGCGAGCGGCGACAGAGTTACCTCAAGCGGTTGTTTTTGCGATGGGACCACCGGCGGTTCCAGGTATGGGCGCTGCGTCTGGTTTTGAGTTTGTGCTTGAAGACACGCTAGGGCGAAGTCGTACCGACTTGTCGATGGTCATGGGAGAAATGATCCAAGCGGCTAACCAAGCGCCTGAAATTGCCTACACGTTTAGCACGTTCCGCGCGAATGTTCCGCACTACTACGTTGATATCGATCGTGAGAAAGCGCAGCAATTAGGTATTTCGCTGTCGTCTATTTTCCAAACCTTGCAAGGCAACTTAGGTTCGCTTTATGTGAATGACTTCACCATGTTTGGTAAGAACTTCCGCGTAACCATGCAAGCTGATAGCCAGCACCGTAGCAGCATGGAAGATCTAGAGCGTTTTCATGTTCGTTCTTCGAACGGTGATATGGTCCCGTTAAGTACGCTAGTGAGCTACGAGCAAGTGTTTGAGCCTGATGTGGCGTGGCGTTACAACATGTACCGCAGTGCTATCATTCAAGGCCAACCAGCTCCGGGTTACTCTAGTGGTGATGCGATTGCAGCAATGGAACGCGTTGCTGCTGAAGTTCTTCCGCAAGGGTACACGTATGAATGGACAGGTATGGCTTATCAGGAAGTGCTTGCGGGTAACCAAGCCATTTATGCGTTTGCGCTGGCTTTGATCTTCATTTACTTGTTTATGGTGGCTCAGTATGAGAGTTGGAGTATTCCACTGGCTATTATTTTGGTGGTCCCAGTAGCAACGTTAGGTTCCTTCCTTGCGTTGAATCTAACTGGCACGCCGCTTAACTTGTATGCCCAAATTGGTCTTGTCTTGCTCATAGCCTTGGCGGCGAAAAACGCAATTTTGATTGTGGAGTTCGCCAAGCAAGAGCGAGAAGAAAAAGATGCTGATATCGATAGTGCAGCGGTTAAAGGAGGCACTTTACGTTTCCGCGCTGTGAATATGACATCTTGGTCATTTATTCTGGGTATCTTCCCGCTTATCTTTGCCGCTGGCGCGGGGCACGTGAGTCAAAACTCACTCGGCGTGTCGCTGATTGGTGGTCTATTGTGTGTGCTTCTAGCAGGTACATTCTTGATCCCAGGCTTCTACGCTCTGGTGCAAAGACAGCGTGAGAAAGTTCATGGTGGCAACACCAAGCTGGTTCCTCTTGATGATGAATAATCACATCCGAAGTGCGCAGCAAGCACGAAGTGACAATTGAAAAAAGCCCGAAGCAATGATTGCCTCGGGCTTTCTATTTTGAAAAAGGGTTATTTTAGCGCAGTTTTGAATTGTGCAACGGCTTCATCCATATCATGAGCTTGAGCAGAGACAGAGTTCACTTCATGCAAGCATTCCTGAGCGGATTGCATGTTATTCTCAGATATTGCGTTTAGCTCGGTGATTGAACCGCTAACTTGGTTCATAACGATACCTTGTTCTTCAATTGCTGAAGCTATGCGCTCCGAATTACCTTGAATTGAATGCATGTCAGTGATGATCTGCTGTAGGCTAGAATCCAGTTTTTCAGAAGCATTAAGTGTTTGTTGCCCTTGATCGTTACATTGATCAATATCAGCAACAACTGTAGACATTTGAGTTTGAATATCTGCAACGACCCGCGTGATTTCCTCTGTGGATTGATGAGTTCGGCTAGCTAGGGCGCGTACTTCATCGGCGACAACTGCAAACCCGCGGCCTTGTTCGCCTGCTCGCGCGGCTTCAATTGCTGCGTTGAGAGCTAGTAGGTTGGTTTGCTCTGCAATTTCTTGGATGATGTTCACGGCACCACCAATTTTATCTACATGCTGATTCAGCGAGCCAATCGACTGCTGGCTGTTTGATAAAATCGTGGTTAGTTGACCGATGTTGGTTACCGTCGCCTCAACAACTCCTCGACCTTGTTCGGCATTATTCGCTGCCTGATGTACGCCTTCTACCGCAACTGATGTGCTTTCAGAGATTTCACCTATTGTGGCAACCATTTGCTGAACTGCCGTCGCCATTGATGCAGTGTGGTCAGTTTGAGTGTGGAATTGCTCCATAACGCCTTCTAACTCACGATGCATATTATCGGTACTTGCAGTGAGTTGCGCCGATTTTTCTTGGGTACTACTAATTAGATGCTCAAGCTTATCCAATAGGTCATTGAGGTGATGACTGATATCAAATAGCTCGTCTTGACCTTTCAAATCAGATCGAAGTCCCATGTTGTTCGTTTCGCTGATACTTCGAATGGTGCCAAGTAAGCTATTCACTCGCGTATTGATTGAACGTGAAATTTGCCAAATCAATGCGAAAATAACGACTAAGATCAGAGCTGTAATGACCTGCTTGATGGTCGACATTTGTTCATCACGTTGTGCGGCAGCAGAGCTAAGGGCTGTGGAAAAGGTTTCAAATTGCTCTTCTACGGCATGGGATAATGCGCGAGTTTCACCGAGTAGGCCTTTGTCATAAGCAACCCCAACAACTTGCTTTTGGGCCGCCAATTGCTTACCTGTTTTGATAAGCTCCGGAGCATATTGCCCCTCAAGCAAGTCACTATTGAATAGTCCTGCTTTTACCGCAGAGTCAAAACGGACTAATGCCAATAACTGCTGGTGGTCTGAACGTTGTTTTGCTTCTAATAGTGCTTGTTCGTAACCAGCGAGAAGCCCACTCTTTGAATCAAGCCCGTATAGTTGGTAAGCGCTGACCAGATTCTGAAAGCCCCTTTGGTATGCGAGCAAGTCTTGCTTAAATTGTTGACTGGAAGGTAATTCATTACTCTTGAGTATGTTCGCAAGCTCTTTTTCTGTGTCTATAAACTTGTCAACATTGGCGTCAAACTTATTTAGATATTTGTCATTACTACGTAGTAGGAAATCTTTTTCATTTCTGCGTAAGTTGAGTAAGCGTATTTCTAGATCACCAACGAGTTTGATCGCGTGATTTAGATCATTGCTCTTGTTTTCAAAATGGGATGACGTACCCAAAAGGGCCACGATGCCTAAAATGGCGATAACTCCGAGGAAGTAGAGTTTTTGCCTAATAGTCATATTGTTGTTTCCTGAATAAGTAACTAAAAAGAGAAATCCAATGAGATTTCCAAGGGCTAGCAAACGTTGTTCAACTAACATGTCGAGAAAACGACATTCACTAATACAGCACTTTTTTACGTTGCTGTTTTTTCGCTCCGTGCTTGTTTTTTGTATCAAGTCGTCGGCGTTGAGAAGCGCGGGTTGGTTTCGTTTTAATACGCTTCTTCTCCTGTAAAGCGGCAGCTTTTATCAATGCTTGAAGCCGATTTAGGGCGTCTTCCTTATTTTGTTCTTGTGTCCGAAATTGTTGCGCTTTGATGATGATCACGCCATCTTTACTTATACGACTATCAGAAAGTGCAAGTAATCGCTCTTTGTAAAAGTCAGGTAAGCTTGAATGCCGGATATCAAAGCGCAGGTGTATAGCGGACGCTACCTTGTTAACGTTCTGGCCACCATTTCCTTGAGCTCTAATTGGGGATAATTGAATTTCCCACTCTTGAATTGTGACGGAGTTCGAAATTTTGAGCATGATAAGTAAATGCCGGTAAGGACGATTGAAAGAGCTGATAAATTAACATTACAGATGCACAAATAGAAGAAAAGACATGAGCACGATTGATTTTAGACCCTATGAGGGATTCATATTTGATATGGATGGTACTCTAATCGATACCATGCCAGCCCACTTGGCAGCTTGGCAAGCAACTGCTGAGCGTTTTGATTTTCCGTTTTGCCAGGAATGGTTTCACAGTTTGGGAGGGATGCCGAGCTTTAAAATTGTTGAGGAACTAAATCGTGTGCATGAGCTTTCGTTAGATCCTAAAACTGTCGCGACATTTAAAATGGAAACATTCGCTGCTATGGAGCTTCATGGTGACGTTATTCCTTGCACGAACATCGTGTTAGAGGAATATTTAGGCCATAAGAAAATTGCAGTCGGGACTGGCAGCCAACGAGAAAGTGCCATGCGCTTATTAAGTCATGCAGGTTTATTAGACAAGTTAGATGTTGTAGTAACCGCGAGTGATGTAGAGAACCATAAACCCTTTCCAGATACCTTTTTGGTGGCCGCGGAACAACTCGACTTGGAGGCGTCACAGTGTCTTGTGTTCGAGGATACTGAGTTGGGGAAGCGAGCGGCGCATGCAGCTGGTATGGATTGCGTTATGGTGCAAGATAATGAGTTGATCTTTTTCCCAAAACCATAGTGGCAATATCCCTTAATATGAGATCAAAATGGGGTGCAAATGCACCCCATTAATTTTTACCACATCATCGATCATGAATCATAGATGCTTATTCTGGTTGAACTAGCTCTTGGTATTCAAATGAAGGTACCACAACTTCTACGCGACGGTTTTTCTCACGACCTTCGCGAGTGCTGTTGTCAGCAACTGGGTTTTCTTCACCCATACCTTTAACTGTCAAACGATCTGAACCAATGCCAGCTGCGGTTAGGTAATCAGCAACAGATTGAGCACGACGCTCAGACAGTTTTTGGTTGTATGCCTCAGGGCCTGAGCTATCCGTGTAACCAGTAATCTCTACTTGAGCTTGAGGATATTCGTTCAAGAATGAAACAAAGTTGTCCAGACGTTCAGAAACGGACTCTGTTAACTTAGCACTATCGAATTCAAACGTACCTGTACCGTACTCTTCTTTGTGCACCTTGCTCATCATCACTGGTTCTGGATCTGGCTCGATCACTTCTTCCGTTACAACTGCTGCAACAACTGGAGCTGCTGCGAATTTGTAGTTAACACCGATACCAAAGAAGTTAGCATCCATGTCGTCCCACACGTCGTCAGACATGTCTTGGTAACGTTGGTATTCAGCGCGAACACTCCAGTTTCTATCGATCGAGTATTCAGCACCCAAAGAACCTGTTGGGACAAAGTCTGTTTCGTCATCAGACATCATGTAAGCACCACCGATCTTAGCAAACAGATTCCAAGAGTCGTTTAAGTGCCAGTTGAATTTAGGTGCAAGTGTTAAAGCCGTTAGATTGCCGTCAATCGTATTAACCGTGTTAGCCCCTGACATCGAGTTAGCTTTGTAGTCGCCTAAGAAGTCTACGCCGTACTCTAGCCCAATGATATCGGTAAAGTCATAACCGATATGTAGTCCTGCACCAAACGCTTCATCATCACAAGGGCTATTTAGATAGCAAGCGTCGTCAAGTGTAGTCATGCCCACTTTGCCCCCGATGTACATTTCAGCTTGAGCAGAGTTTAAAAGCGCGCTACTACCAGCTACCACTGCTGCTACTGCAATTGCTACTTTGTTCATAATGTTTCCTTGTATTGATTGCATATTAACTTCTACTTCGTTTTATCAAAAAATTAGAAAAAACCAGCGTTTATAAGAAATTAGTTTAATATTCTAATCATTTCATATCAAGCAACAATATATTTGAACTTGATCAACATTTACTACCCAAAAATACCTCACAAACTTCTGATATTTCTTACATTGTAGTAAAGATTTTTTGGTGCATAAGAAAATTGATGATTATTTTGAACTTTTTTTCGTAAACTTTACTTTACATTGTGCGCAGTAGTTAACAGGTGGCTTTTATTTGCATTTATTTGCAAAAACTGATTGCAAGTCTACGCCTAAGCCGATAAGTTACTTAAACGCTAGACAGAAAATGACCACAGCCCTTGATGCTGCTCGCTTTGTGAACAATGTTGCAATGAGTTCAGTTGGTAAAAATGGGGTCGGAAATAAAACCAGGAAGTAGAAGTAATGTTTCAAACTGATGATGTAAGAATAAATAGAGTAAAAGAGTTATTGCCACCTGTTGCAGTATTAGAGAAGTTCCCAGCGACTGAAACCGCTTCTTCGACCACTTTTGATTGCCGTAACGCCATTCACAATATTCTTGAAGGAAAAGACGATCGATTACTCGTGATCGTTGGCCCGTGTTCTATTCACGATCCGGCTGCCGCGGTTGAGTACGGTAAAAAGCTAAAAGTATTACGTGATGAACTGGGCGAGCAGCTTGAGGTTGTTATGCGAGTTTATTTTGAAAAGCCGCGTACGACCGTTGGTTGGAAAGGCCTTATCAATGACCCTTACTTAAATGACACCTATAAGCTAAATGATGGTCTACGTATCGGACGTAAACTTCTTCTTGATCTAACCGATATGGGCTTGCCAACGGCAAGTGAATTCTTAGATATGATCACACCTCAGTACGTGGCGGATTTGATCAGTTGGGGCGCTATCGGTGCTCGTACGACAGAATCTCAGGTTCACCGCGAGCTAGCTTCTGGTCTTTCTTGTCCTGTAGGTTTCAAAAACGGTACAGACGGGAATATTAAAATAGCGAGCGACGCGATTCGTTCTGCAAGCGCTTCCCATCACTTCCTTTCAGTAACAAAATACGGTCATTCCGCGATCGTAGAAACCGCTGGTAATCCAGACTGCCATATTATTCTACGTGGCGGTAAAGAACCAAACTACAGTGCAGCACATGTAGCTCAAATTAAAGATGAGCTGGACACCGCAGGTCTGCCGAAAAAAGTGATGATTGATTTTAGCCATGCTAACAGCTCGAAGCAGTTCAAGCGTCAAATGCTGGTGTCTGATGATGTATCCGAACAAATCTCTGCTGGCGAAGAAGCCATTTTTGGTGTGATGATCGAGTCTCATTTAGTTGAAGGTCGCCAAGACTTAGTGGATGGCAAAGCAGCCACTTATGGTCAGTCGATTACTGATGCATGTATTGGTTGGGAAGATACGGAAACGGTACTTCGTCAGCTTTCTGATGCAGTAAAAGCGCGCCGCAACAAGTAAGCTCAACAGAAAAACTTTTTAAAAGCGAAAAGTGAATAGTGAAGAGCCAGAGGTACTATGCCTCTGGCTCTTTTTGTTGAGAATTACTCTCATATCTTTCTATTGTTTCTGCTTTCCTATATGTTATCTGTATACGTTGTAACCAAAAGGAATTTGGAATTGAATCGTAATGTATGGCTTCTATCCCTCTGCCAAGCCTTATTAATGACAGGGAATATTTTACTCATATCTGTTATTGCCCTTATTGGCAAAACACTTGCGCCGTCATCAAGTTTTATCACATTACCAGTTGCACTGCAGTTTTTGGGACTGATGGCCGCGACAATTCCTGCGTCGCTAATTATGGGCAAGTTAGGGCGTCGCCTTGGTTTTAGCCTTGGTAATGTCATTGGCATTTTGGGTGCTAGTCTAGCGACGTATGCATTAAGTCAACAAAACTTCTATCTGTTCTGCATGTCTACGTTTTTGCTTGGTGTTGGTATAGGTTTCGGTACTCTATACAGGTTTGCTGCCATTGAAGTGTGTGAAGAGTCGGCAAGGCATAGGGCGATTTCGATATCTATGGCGGGTGGGGTGTTAGCGGCGATCCTTGGGCCTAATCTGGCCGTGTACTCGCAGCAGTGGTCAGATGATGGCTTATACATTAGTGCATTTGCTGTGCTTGTCGTGCTTTATATAACCGCGTTGGTTGTGCTACAAACCATTCGTTTTCCACCTGCACACACGCAGGCGCTACACGCTAAGGCGGATAAGCTGAGACTGATTATTCGTCGACCTAATTTCATGCTGGCAGTTATCGCGGCAATGGTTGCGTACGCGGTGATGAACATTTTAATGACAGCAACTCCTTTAGCGATGATTGGTTGTGGCTTTGATTTTGATAAAGCGGCGGGAGTGATCGAATGGCACGTGTTGGGTATGTTTGCACCTGCGTTTGTCACGGGCCGTCTGATAGAGCGGTTTGGCGCTAAGAATATGATTTTGGCGGGTGGATTGCTATTTGTTGCTTGTATTGGAATTAATATACATGGAGTGTCTATCTGGCATTTTAGTCTTGCTTTAATCCTGTTAGGAATAGGGTGGAACTTTATGTTTATCGCAGCAACCGGGCTGTTTAGTCAAAGTTATGAAGCGAAAAACAGAAGCAAGGCTCAAGCGTTTAATGAATTCTTCGTGTTCAGTTGTGTCACCATCACCGCATTACTATCTGGTTGGCTTGAGTCTACCGTAGGTTGGCAGAATCTTAATTTGTATGTTCTTCCATTTGTGTTACTCGTTATCGCGATGTTTGCGTTAAAAACGAATAAAAAGCCAGAATCACAAACCGCTTAATTGAGGCTTAATATATAACCCGGCCGATCGTGTCGGGTTTGTTTATTAGCTCAAATCAACAATCTCTTCTTTATGTTTTTATCGATAATGTGAATTCCCACAATAAAAATGTCGATTTGATAAGACTTTTTATCTAACTTTTTGTAATAAAAATAAAAATCCTGTATATATCTTGCCGAAAATCAATAAAAACTAAAGAAGTTTCGTCTATGTCAGCCAATATTTCTCATAAAGCTCAAGAAACTCTCGTGAGGGAGTCTGAGGAACTCGTCTCAACAACGAACTTACAAGGTGTTATTACATATTGTAATGAAGCCTTTTGCCGCGTTGCTGAATACACTCACGAAGAACTTGTCGGTCAGAACCATAATATAGTTCGTCATAATGATATGCCTAAAGCCGCTTTCGGTGATATGTGGGCACGCCTTAAACAAGGTAAAGCCTGGCGTGGAATGGTTAAGAATGCCACTAAGTCTGGCGGTTACTATTGGGTTGATGCTTATGTCACCCCTATCTACGAAGACAACCATGTTGTTGGGTATCAATCAGTGCGCGTGAAACCAAAGCGAGAGTGGGTTGATATTGCGACAAAAGCCTACAAAAGCATGCGTGCTGCAGAGAAGTCTGGTCGAACTTGGTCGTTGAAAATCAATGAAACCATTCGCTATGCGATTCTACTTGGTGCACTAACCGCACCTGCAACCGCATATGCGTTGTCTGTTGAAGGGCCGTTGGCTTGGCTTGCAAGTGCGTTACCTGCAAGTGTTCTGGCTCTGTTATTCCGCCAAGAGTTAATTGATACACCTCAGCAACTTAAAAAGTTACAAAAGCAATATGACAGCGTAAGTCGCTTGATCTATTCCGGTAACACGGCATTTTCGATTGCCGATTTCCATATCAAAATGCTATCCGCAAGAATTCGAACCGTGTTAGGAAGAATGACTGACTCCGCATTGCCTTTGCAGCATTGCGCCGAAGAGCTTAGTCAAACAACGGCAGAAGTCTCAGCTGCATTAAATCAGCAAAATACCGATATTCATCGTGTGCGAGATGCTACCCAAGAGGTGGAGTCGTCGGCAAATTCGGTTTCTTCGAGTACCAATGATGCCCATATGTTGATTGATGATACATTGAAGTCATGCTTGATGGCGAAGGAGACCATCGATCAAACGCACACCAATCTAGCGAAGTTAAGCCTTCAAGCTGAAAAAGCGACGGAAACGACGTATCAACTGAGTGATCAGGCGCAGAAGGTGAACCATTTGATGGAAGAGATTGGTGGGATCGCAGAGCAAACCAATTTACTGGCACTCAACGCGGCGATTGAAGCGGCAAGAGCAGGGGAGCAAGGTCGTGGTTTTGCTGTTGTAGCTGATGAGGTCCGCGCGCTTTCTGGGCGAACATCCAATGCAACTGAACAAATCCAAGCCTCTATCTCCACTATGTTGGCAACGATTCAAAGTTGGCAGAAAGATATTCTGGCAAACAAAGAGCAAACCGATGCCTGTTCTCAAGTAGCAGAACAAAGTGCGTTACGTTTGTCTGAAGTTGAACAGATGATGCAAACCATGAGTGGGCTGATGGTTGATGTAGCAGAAGCGGCGAATAACCAGTTAAAGCTATCTAGTGATGTAAACCAGCACATTCATTCTATCGCTTCGACCGCAGAACAAAACTTGGCAGCAACACATTCAGTTGAGCAAAATAGCCGACAGTTGAAAGACCAAGTACAAGATTTCTATCAGCTCGCACTTCGATTTGAAGACAAATAGTCGTAACGAAAGTTGTGATGTTTATGTCCTGGCTGCGTTTATGCGAATAGGAGCCAGATAAAAGAAAGCCCCGCCATTGCTGGTGGGGCTTTTCAGTTTTCACATTCGCAATAGAGAAAACTGATTATCTTTTTACTGCAATTACGCGAGTAGCTCTTTTGCTGTGTTCACTACGTTTTCAGTCGTGAAACCAAACATTTTGAATAGTTCGCCGGCTGGTGCAGATTCACCGAATGAAGTCATACCAATGATGCGACCGTCGAAGCCTACGTACTTGTACCAGAAGTCAGCAATACCTGCTTCAATTGCGATACGCGCTGTTACGTCTGATGGCAGTACAGCTTCACGGTAAGCGGCGTCTTGTTTGTCGAATGCGTCTGTTGATGGCATTGAAACAACGCGTACTTTCTTACCTTCAGCAGTTAGCTGTGCTGCTGCTTCTACTGCTAGTTCAACTTCAGAACCTGTTGCGATAAGGATTAGCTCAGGCTTGCCTTCGCAATCTTTCAGAATGTAAGCACCTTTCGCGATGTCTGCTACTTGTTCTGCTGTACGCTCTTGTTGCGCAAGGTTTTGACGAGAGAAGATAAGTGCTGTCGGTGCATCTTTACGTTCAATCGCTAGTTTCCAAGCTACAGCGGACTCAACTTGGTCACATGGACGCCATGTGCTCATGTTTGGTGTTAGGCGTAGCGATGCCATTTGCTCAACTGGTTGGTGAGTTGGACCATCTTCGCCAAGACCGATAGAGTCATGCGTGTACACTTGGATGTTCTGAATTTTCATCAGCGCAGCCATACGCATTGCGTTACGTGCGTACTCCATGAACATTAGGAATGTTGCGCCGTAAGGAACGAAACCACCGTGTAGCGCGATACCGTTCATGATCGCTGTCATACCGAATTCACGTACGCCGTAGTGGATGTAGTTACCAGAGAAGTCGCTTGCTTCTAGAGACTTAGAACCAGACCACATTGTTAGGTTAGAAGGTGCTAGGTCAGCAGAGCCACCCATGAACTCTGGTAGTAGAGCACCAAATGCTTCTAGAGCATTTTGAGACGCTTTACGTGATGCAATGTTTGCTGGGTTAGCTTGAAGATCAGCAATGATTTGGCTTGCTTTCTCTTCCCACTGTGCAGGAAGCTCACCGTTTACGCGGCGTTTAAATTCAGCTGCCAGCTCAGGGTACGCTGCTTCATAAGCTGCAAATTTCTCGTTCCACGCTGCTTCCTTAGCTGCGCCTGTTTCTTTCGCTGACCATTCTGCGTAGACTTCTTGCGGAATTTCAAAAGGACCGTGCTCCCAACCTAGTTCTTTGCGTGTTGCTGCAATTTCTTCAGCGCCTAGTGGCGCACCGTGACAATCGTGTGAACCAGATTTGTTTGGTGAACCAAAACCGATGATAGTCTTAGTACAGATAAGTGTAGGACGTGGATCCGCTTTCGCCGCTTCAATTGCTGCGTTGATTGCGTCAGCATCGTGACCATCGACTGCAGGGATTACGTGCCAACCGTAAGCTTCGAAACGCTTAGGTGTGTCGTCAGAGAACCAACCTTCAACGTGACCGTCGATAGAGATGCCGTTGTCATCCCAGAATGCGATCAGCTTGCCTAGACCAAGAGTACCTGCAAGAGAGCATGCCTCGTGCGAAATACCTTCCATCAGACAGCCGTCGCCCATGAACACGTAAGTGAAGTGGTCAACGATGTCGTGGCCTTCTTTGTTGAACTGTGCTGCTAGCGCTTTTTCAGCTAGAGCCATACCAACCGCGTTAGTGATGCCTTGACCTAGTGGGCCCGTTGTGGTCTCGATTCCTGGCGCGTAACCGTACTCTGGGTGACCAGGAGTTTTAGAGTGAAGCTGACGGAAGTTTTTCAGATCGTCGATAGACAACTCGTAACCTGCAAGGTGCAGTAGAGAGTAAATCAGCATTGAGCCGTGGCCGTTAGACAGTACGAAACGGTCGCGGTCTGCCCACTCAGGGTTTGATGGGTTGTGGTTTAGATGAGAGCGCCAAAGAACTTCAGCGATGTCAGCCATACCCATAGGTGCACCTGGGTGACCAGAGTTAGCTTGTTGAACACCATCCATGCTTAGCGCACGGATTGCATTTGCTAGATGTTTACGATCCATAGTGATTACTTCTCGATATTTGATTTAAATAGAGGGAACTCGCCGAAACAAGTTCAAATAGAATTTTTTGAAAATAGTGCTGATGGTAAAAGCGAGTAGACGGGCTACTCGCTTTTGGTAAGCAATTAAAGCTTAGCTTCGATCATCGCTTCTAGTTTGCCTTGGTCAACGGCGAAGTTGCGGATACCTTCAGCCAGCTTCTCAACAGCCATTGGGTCTTGGTTATGTTCCCATAGGAACTCTGCGTGAGTCATTGGTGCTGGACGCTCAGCTGCGCCTTTAGAATCAACTAGTTTCTCAACTACTTCACCCTCAGCTGCTTCTAGTTCTGCAAGTAGAGCAGGAGCGATAGTTAGACGGTCACAACCAGCTAGTTCTAAGATCTCACCGATGTTACGGAAGCTTGCGCCCATAACTACAGTTTTGTAGCCGTATTCTTTGTAGTAGTTGTAGATCTTAGTTACAGATAGTACGCCTGGATCTTCTTGAGCTTCGAAGTCACGGCCTTCTTTCGCTTTGTACCAGTCCATGATACGACCAACGAATGGCGAGATTAGGAATACACCCGCTTCTGCACAAGCACGTGCTTGAGCGAACGAGAATAGAAGCGTTAGGTTACAGTTGATGCCTTCTTTTTCTAGGATCTCAGCTGCGCGAATGCCTTCCCAAGTTGAAGCCAGTTTGATAAGGATACGGTCGTTAGTGATGCCAGCATCGTTGTACATTTTCACTAGTTGACGAGCTTTCGCTACGCTGCCTTCCATATCGTAAGATAGACGAGCGTCTACTTCTGTAGAGATACGACCTGGGATAGTTTTTAGGATTTCTTTACCGATGTTTACTGCAAGCATGTCACAAGTATCTTGAACTTGTTGAGCTTTGTCGTTGCTCTGTGCTTTAGCGTATTCGATTGAAGCATCGATTAGAGGTGCGTACTCTGCGATTTGAGCGGCTTTAAGGATAAGAGAAGGGTTAGTTGTTGCGTCTTCTGGCTGATACTTTTTAATTGCATCAATTTCGCCAGTGTCTGCTACTACAGTCGTTAGTTTACGAAGTTGCTCTAACTTGTTGCTCATAATCGATCATCCTATTTAAATGGGATTAAGCGTGATTTTTGTTATCACAGCTTGTGCATTTGAAAGCGAGTTAGCTAACCGTCTCATCGCATTTAATGAGACATCTGCTCAGCCAACTACGGAAAATTTCGTTACCGAACAAATGCTATGAACATTTGATCGATAGCTGAGTAAATGATGTGTCCATATTTATCCTATCTATGCTGAAAGTCAATCGCTGAAATGGACTTATAGTGAACTTCATCAACGTTTTTTTACTGTGTGTTTAGTGGTTAACCCAAATAAACGTTTGCCCTTATTGTTCAAAGCTTGAGCGTTATCCAAGAGGGTAAAAAATTGTAGTGAGAAAATGTTATTGCGATGAGCAAATGTAGCGTTTAAATTGATAAAGAACATATGCTAAGTCAATGAGCATATGTTCACTTATTGCATACAATATCGATCCTCTTAAAGGGCGAGAGAAACCATGAGCAGTTCTAATCAAGATATTTCCATTGAAAACACGGATTTGTTGACAGAGATTTCCGTCGCGTATTATCAAGACGGTGCGACTCAGGAAGAGATATCGAGAAAATTTGCCATATCACGCGCAAAGGTCGGGCGAATGCTAAAGCAGGCGCGTGATGAAGGCATTGTTGAAATTACCGTTAAATACCATCCGGTGTTTAGCGCCAAGATTGAACAACGTTTGATCGAGCGATTCGGCGTTAAGCGCGCGCTTGTTGCTCTTGATCAACCGAATGAAGAAGCGCAACGACTACAGGTATCGGGATTGGTGTCCAATTATCTCACTAGCACGCTCAAAAACGGTATGGTGGTGACGGTCGGACAAGGGCGCAACGTGTCGTCTGTCGCTCACCATATAGGTGTTATTACGCCGCGTGACTGTAAATTTGTGTGTGGCATTGGTGGTATTCACCCGCGTGGCGGTATGTATAACGCCGACCATATTTGTCGTCAGTTGGCGAAGAAATATGGGGGAACCTCTGAAACCCTTTATGCGCCGGCATACGCAGAAAATAGAGAACAGAAGTTGGCCTTCATGCAAAATGCAACCGTGAAACAAACGCTCGACCTAGCACGTAAAGCCGATGTTGCTTTGGTTGGTATTGGTGACATGAGCGAAAACAGTTACATGGTCGACTTAGGTTGGTTTACGCCTGATGAAGTGGTTCAGTCGAGACTTCAACAAGGTGTGGTAGGGGATTTTGCAGGTTATGACTTCTTTGATATTCACGGTAATGTAGCGAACACGGTAATGAGTGACCGAGTAATTGGACTTGGTATTGAAGAGTTTCGGCCGATCTCGGAAGTCATTGCGATCGCAGCAGAGAACAGCAAGCCGCTCGCTCTACTCGGAGCATTAAGAACTGGAGCGATAGACGTGATCGCCACGAGCGTTAGCAACGCATTAACCGTGCTCAACTTAGATGAGCAAATGCACGGCAACGCGACATCTGAACGCTAACGAAAATAGTCGGCTTTTGATGTAGTCAGGCTATGAGGAGGGACAAATCACTCATAGCCAGTTTCTATTTCGAAACGACAAGTTTGGTTTAGAAGCTGCGTTTAGTTTATTGGAACACATCATCTTTAGATAAACGTAAGATACTTTGTTAAACAGACACTTGTCTTAACGCTCGATAGGTAGAGAGTGGTCTGCACCCCATTCGGTCCAAGAACCGTCGTACACCGACAGATTGTCGAGACCAATTTGATACGCCGCGAGTAATAAAATGCATGCGGTTACACCGGAACCGCAACTAAAAATAATCGAATTGTCACTATCTATCGTTAGTGCGCTAAATATCTGTTGCAACTCTGAATTTGGTTTAATGTGACCGTTGGCCAAGAGTTCTTGAAACGGTAAGCAAACCGAATTTGGAATGTGCCCACTACGTAGACCTTCTCGTGGCTCAGGCACTTCACCAAGGAAGCGAGCTTTGGCTCTAGCATCGATGATATTGGCACTTTTATTGGTTGAATGAGCAAGAACATCTTGTGCACTCAAAAAGGCATTTTGGTTGAGCTTGCCCGCAAAGTTGCCTTCTTCGCTTGGTTGCGATAGGGCACTTTCGGCAGGGAGTCCTGCTTCAATCCAAGCTGGAAGACCGCCATTTAAGACTCGGACATTGTCATGCCCCATGGCTTTGAACATCCACCAAGCTCTTGGTGCCGCTAAAGTGCCTGAGTTGTCATAAACCACAATCAAGTCTTCGTTGTTCAAACCGAGTTGTTGCGCACTTTGGTTGAAGCCTTCTTCTGTTGGCATCATATGCGGTAGGGAGGAGCCGGGTAAGCAAAAGTCATTGTCGTAATCAAAGCGTAAAGTATTTGGAATCCACTTATCTTGAATCTTTTTACCTTCAGAAGGGATTTGAAACGCAATACTAGCGTCGAGGAGCTTGACGTTAGGTTGGCCGAGAAGGCTATTGAGTTCATCAGTACTAATCAGTGCTTGCATTGTCTTTAGTTTGCTAGGTGGATAATCTTACTGTTTTACAACAAAAAAATCGCATGTTCAAAAGAACGATGCGATTTTTAAGTTAAAGATTGAAGATTTGTTCTGAAAGACAGCTTTCGATTTACCCAGTTACATGGTCCAAGTGTTGTCTCCAGAAGTAATCACTTTCTGAATTGGGTCACTACCGTCATAGAACCAAATTTCAACAAGTAGGCTACCTTGGCTATCAGAAACATTAAAGTCGACGTTTGCTGTACCGTTGTTGAGTGGAACCGATGCGACTTTGCTTGGATATTTTGCATCGTAGTTACCTGAACTGTTCTCGACAAACTCTTTGTACACGCTTAGGTGTGCACGTTGTGAAGAGAAACCACTGATGTCTACATTGAGCGTACCCTCCGTCACTGGGTTGTGTCTTCCTCTGCAACGGTGGTTTGGGTTGGTGAAGGTGGTGTACTGTTACCACCTCCGCCGCCACCGCCACAAGCCGTTAGTGCTAATCCCATGATGATTGTGATAAGTGCTTTCATAATGTTATCTCCCTATGGAATGTAGCATTTGTTAGGTGTTGGAGCGGTGTGCCAATCTGTGCTTCGTTCGCCACCAGACTCAGCCCAAGTTTGGAATTGAGGGTATGCATCGACCATGTCTACACGCTCTAGCGGCCAATCCCAATCTTCTACTATCAACAGTGCCCAAGGTAAGTTGTTTGCTGTTTTGAAGTACACACCTTGCGCAGGGTCACTTGCATCGACGCCGACACCGAAGAGGTTTTGGTCATCAAACTGTTCTGTTGGTGCTTGGTCTGCTAAGTGAACTTCCCATTTACGGCCTGGTTGGAAGGTAATCCCATCGCCATGGTAAGTGCCCGGTGTTGCAAAGATGAACGGGTCGTATGGCATGGCTTGAATGGCTGAACGGTCAGATCCTTCAGTGAAGAACACATTCAAGGTAAAGGTGAGTGAAACGTTATCATCACAGCCAGACTCGGTACGGAAGTAGCTACAGCTGCTCGCCGCGTGTGTGCTTAAGTCTTCACTGATGATGAAAATGGCTTCATCAGAAATACTTTCCAAGCCATTAGATGCTTGTTCTACACCATTGAAGGAGAGCGTTGTTAGTCCGTTTTCAATCGAGCTTCTTAAAACACCCGGTAGTCGGATTGCGAAGCCATTTTTGTAACTTGCGCCGTAAGCCGCTAGGTCACCAGTAATTTGAATATTCTCAACATGACCAGCAAGACTGGTTTCAGTGATGCGGAATTTCACGACCACATCGTTCATATCGTAGTCTGCGGTGTATGGCCAGTTATCTTCGTAAGCGACGGTGGCGTAATCTTCTGCACTCGGGAAATATTCCACTGAGTAACCATTACCAGTGATGGTAATTGGGTAATCTTCCACCTCACCAGATGTCGAACCACCATCGTAGTTTAATCCGGTTTGTTGGCTAAAGCGGAATCGGCTCCAGCTAGACCCTTCCGTTGCAGCGGTTGAAACTACAAACGGTAGGGGATTATTACCCGCAGACAGTAATTGGTCGGTAAAGACTTGCTCACCTTCATCATCAAAGTCACCATCGCGGTTCCAGTCAAACCATGCTGATAGGTAGCCAGAAGTAGAAGCTGTCACATTCACAATTGAGCTTAAGCCTGGGTCAAGTGCGGATACAAAACCAACACCATCTTCATCGGCTGTGCCCACAGAGTTGTCGTTTGCTTGACCGTCGGCATCACCATCAGGAGCGACTGAACCAAGCCAAGTTACACCGTCGACTTCGTGGCGAGGACCGTTTGACGCAAGTGTTGTGTGGTAGCTGTCTGGAGCATCACCGAAATCAATTGGCTCGTCTTCGTTAATCACTGGAGCGTTTGCACAACGTGCGCCATCATTTTGGCTTGAGCTTGGACCGTTGGATACAAACTCAACCGCAGGAACGATACCTGCTGCGATATTGGCTGCGTTACCTTCCGAAAGGTCAACGCGATAGATTTTGCCATCTTGGTTACGTGACACGTAGTAGTTGCCGTTTACATCGAAGTAGCCAGCACCAAATGTGCCTTTCTCACCTGTGTCACCTATCGCAGTTGCGCTACCATTTGATGGGTTGAACTGATATAGCACACCAGAGTTGTTGTCGATGCCGTAAAGGGAGCCATCACCTGGATGAAATGCAAAGTCGGTTAGGTTCACAGTCGCTGTTGAGCTGATTTTCACGATGCTCAATGTCGCATTTGGATCAGAATCGAGCGGAGAAAGGTCAATGGAGAAAAGTCCTTTGCCTTTGCGGTACAAGTAGTAGACGTGGTTGTAAACGTCACCTACGTAAAACGTGTGGTCGGTAGGAAGACCCGAAACATCAAGTGTCTCTGCTTGGAAGTCTTGACCAAGACGAACAATCTTTTTGTTTGTGGTGTCGTAGCCGTAGATATAACGGTCAGTGAAGTTAAAGCCTACACCGTTGATGCCCGAAGCCAAACCTGTGTCGTCCTCTAAAAGAGTCGTAGAGCCTGTAACCAAATTGACGCCATAGATTTGAACCGGGGTTGATTGGAATAGGTATGCTTGGCTTGGGCACGTATCAAATGGCGCCGCTTGTGCGTAAGCGCTCGCTATTAGAGACCCAAGTAGTAGTGATGTCCTTTTCATAATTCGCCCTCTCATTGGTTCGTGATATATGCAATGAAAGGAATGTGCCAACTTTTAACTTGTTGAATTTTATAGAGATAAGATTTGTAAGAAGAAGGGTTGTAAATCTGATTGTCAAAATGATAAAAAGCCCAACATCGAGTTGGGCTTTTTGGGAATGATTAGAGGTATAGAACTAACTACAAACCGGACAGGTTGGCATTTTCATCAGATTCATTTCTCGCCAAGACATGCTGAGCGCGTCCAAAATCAGAATTTTGCCTTTCTTTGGTTGGCCGTAATCAGCAATCACTTTGATCGTCTCCATCGCTTGTACTGCGCCAACAATACCCACAACAGGAGCCATGACTCCGGCTTCGACACAACTTAACGCACCGCTGCCGAAGAGGGCACTTAAGCACTGGTAACATGGTTGAGTTGGGTCGTCGTAAGTAAACACACTCACTTGGCCTTCCATACGAATAGCCGCGCCTGAAATTAGCGGTGTTTTAGTCGCAAAACATAGGCGGTTAAGTTGATTGCGCGTATCGACGTTATCTGATGCATCAACAACAATTGTGTGCTGTTCGATCAAGCTTTTTAGCTCTGTATCATCAAGACGCTTTGCGATGGTATCTACAATGATGTGCGGGTTAAGTTCGCGTAGCGCATTGGCCGCCGAGTCTACCTTCTTACGACCAATATCCGCATCGTGGTGCAGCACTTGGCGCTGAAGGTTAGACAACTCGACGATATCATCATCAATCAGCGTGATTTTACCGACACCAGCAGTCGCCAAATATTGGCTTGATGCGCAGCCTAAACCGCCAGCACCAAGCATCAATACCGATGCTTGTTTGAGTGCTTCTTGTCCTTCAAAGTCAAACTGACGAAGAATGATTTGGCGGTTGTAACGCAACATTTCCTGATCGGAAAGAATATCCACAACGTCTTCCTAGTAAAGGGTTGAGTTGAATAGTTGAATCTGAACCGTTTCGCCCACTTCAACTCGGCCGCGTTCACGTTCCAATACAACAAAACAGTTCGCTAGGCTCATTGAGCGGAATGCACCAGAGCTTTGGTTACCGGTTGTTTCAACCACAAACTTGCCATCTTCCAATGTATAGATACCACGTTGGTAATCGGTACGACCTGGCGCTTTCTTAAAGGCGGTTTTGGTTGTTGCTGGAATAGATTCGGGTGCTTTCCATTCTGTATGGCCTGCAAGTTTTGCCAGCATTGGTTGAACAAGCACGTACATAGTAAGAACTGCAGAAACAGGGTTACCCGGCAGCCCACAGAACCAAGCTGTACTTAGCTTACCAAATGCGAAAGGTTTACCCGGCTTGATTGCTAACTTCCAGAAACCGATTTCACCAAGCTCTTCAAGAATGTCTTTGGTGTAATCCGCTTCGCCCACACTAACACCGCCTGAGGTCACAACCACATCTGCCAATGTTTGCGCTTGTTCAAAGGTTGCTTTCAGAGTCTCTGGGCAATCTGGAATGATGCCAAGATCAACGGCTTCACAACCGAAGTTTTCAATAAGCGGTTTAATACCGTAACGGTTGCTGTCGTAGATCTGACCTTCGTCTAGCGGTTCGCTCAGTGGTTTAAGTTCATCACCAGTAGAGAAGAACGCAACTTTTGGCTTACGTACTACTGTCACATGGCTAACACCAAGCGACGCAATCATCGGAATATCGCGAGGTGTCAAACGTGCACCTTTTGCCAGTACGATGTCGCCTTGTTTGATGTCGTCACCTGTTGGGCGGATGTTGTTTTGTGGCTTCACGTCGGTTTGGTTGAACTGAATGCCAGCATCTGTTACTTCAGTATTTTCTTGCATGATAACGGCATCACAACCCTGTGGGATTTTTGCGCCAGTCATGATGCGAACACAGGTACCTTGAGGCCATTCACCTTCAAAAGGTTGTCCTGCAAATGATTTACCTGCCAGAGGCAATACAGAAGATGACTCAAGATCTTGAATGCGAATAGCGTAGCCATCCATTGCTGAGTTGTCGAATGGCGGTACGTGGATAGGAGACAAGATATCTTCTGCCAGTACAAAACCGAGTGCTTCAGCAAGTGGAAGAGAAAGCGTTGTTTGGATAGGTTTGATTCGCGATAACATTTTGTCCATCGCTTCTTCAATTGGCATCAAGCCAGGTGCGTCGCAGCAGCCCATTGAGAAAATCCTGTGTTCTTTTGTTTTGTGGCAACTTTACCATAAAAAGGGGACCGAGTAAGAATGTCCACCTATAAAATATGGGTGTAATTATTCAAAAATCCGAGTATCCTTGTCAGCCATCCGAAAGGGGTAAAAAGCCCGCGGAGCTCAAGAAAATCAGCTCAGTACCTTCATCTGATGTGACTTGGTGTAAAGACACGAACTGAGCAACTCAAAGCGAAAAGTATGAATGCAATTTTGATTGGGTTTGTACGAAGGCTGAAGTAAAACAAAAGAGGAAGTGGAATGTCAGGTCTTAGCGAGTCAGCGAAGTTAGTAAAAGAAGCGCTAGAGCAACGCGGTTTGGAAACGCCAATGCGTCCAAACAACGTAAGTCGTGAAGAGAAGAAAGAGAAGATCGAACACCACATGCGTGAGATTTTAGGTCTACTTCAACTTGACCTCACTGACGATAGCCTAGAAGAAACCCCTCACCGCATTGCTAAGATGTACGTTGACGAAATCTTCTCTGGTCTGGATTACTCCAACTTTCCTAAAATCACAGTGATTGAGAACAAGATGAACGTGAGCGAGATGGTTCGCGTGAAGGACATCACCGTAACTAGTACTTGTGAACACCACCTTGTGACCATTGATGGCAAGGCCGCTGTGGCTTACATTCCACGTGGCAAGATCATTGGCTTATCAAAGATCAACCGTATCGTTCGCTTCTTTGCTCAGCGTCCACAAGTACAAGAGCGTATGACTCAGCAAATTCTTGTTGCACTTCAAACGCTGCTTGAGTCCGATGATGTGGCAGTGACGATTGACGCAACACACTACTGCGTGAAATCTCGCGGTGTGATGGATGCAACCAGCGAAACGACAACAACTGCATTGGGTGGCATCTTCAAGAGCAACCCAGCAACGCGTGCCGAATTTCTGCACGGTTTACGCTAGGTAACTAAGCAAGTTTCTAAGAGGATGGCAAACGCCATCCTTTTTTTATGCTTGTTTAGAAAATGACTTCATGATTTCTGGCCAATACATTTTGACGTAACCTGCCGATACCCAAACAACCAATACAGTCGCGATACTGAGCTCTAGAAAACCAAAGTCGTGTAGCCAGTGCCAGTGAGGGTGCGATTCGGCGAAAAAAGAGGTCAAGCGATGCATTGCGATGGCGCTGATCACGGAAGGAAAGGTTACTGCCGCGATAGAAGGTTGAAACTTCAAGCGAAGTAAGCGGAAGTAACATAAGTAGATCAATAAAGTCATAGTGATGGCGATCCCGGCCAATGCGCCTGTCAGTATCGGATCAGGTAAGGGAAAGTTCACCAAGTATGCTGCTAATGACAAGTTTACCGGCGCGGCCATAATCGCGAGGGTCGGTCTTGCTCGCCTTGGTAGAGAGCCGAAAAACACCAAACGATACAACACGAGTGGCAGCATGAAGAAATAAATGCCGATGCACATCATCGCTAACGTTTCGGAGAATAAGTTGTGACCTAGTTGAGAACCGGCTAGTGAACTACTGATCAGCCCCACCGGATAAAGAAACCAACTCGGTACGATATTGGACATTTTGAAGTTCATTAGCTGAAAGCTAAAAAACAGCACCATCATAGTAAAATGCAGCAAAAGCGCCATAAACCAAAGTGGATAAGCGATGATAGGTGCTACAGCGGCAAGATAATCTGCAAGGATCAGTAACGCCATACTCATTGGTGCCATTAAACTACCACTCAGTGGGTGACGAATGTCGACCATGAATAATCGTGGATTCGCGGCATATTTTATGAGTACAGGGGCGAGTAAAAGTGCGCCGAGTGACGCCAAAAATGGGCGTATCGGTTCACCAATCTCAGGAACATAGAGTGCCCAAGCTTGCCCTAAACCTATCATACCTAGTGCCAACGCGGCTTGAGACGGCGGGACACTATAAAACTGCACAAGTCTTCTCCAGTTCAAATCTACTCCATTTGATTTTTGCCTGAATGAAACGAAACATGACGATTTGGGTGAAATGCTCTATTTAAGTAGCGAATACTAACAAGTATGGAGAGGGGTTTCTCATGAAAGGTGGTGAGCAAATATCAGAGAATGATAATTTTGTGAGTTTGGTATCGAATATTTGGGAAAAGATGTAAAAATGCAGAGTTTATCGCTCCAAACCCTCGATAGTCTGGAGCGAAGTGATAACAAAGAGAATGTTATGTTGATTGATTCTCCGGTAGATCCTGTTGGCGTAACTTTTCGTTTTTGATTGTGCGATGCAGCAGCTGGCTGTAAATAGGTTGTCCACCCAACAATTGAGCAATAATCACAGCGCCCAAACAAGTAATGATCAATGGCAGGATTAAGTAGTAGTTATTCGTCATTTCAATCACTAACAGAATACCTGTAATCGGTGCACGTACCGTTGCTGCAAACAGGGCACCCATGCCCGCAATCGCAAATACACCAGGCTCGATATCAAGCGCAGGGAGCAAGACATCAGCACTTGCTCCGAACGCATAACCAAATAAGGTTCCCAGAGCAAGCATAGGTGCAAAGATGCCTCCCGGCGCACCAGAACCAAAACAGAGCAGGGTTGTAATTACACGACCAAAGAAAAGCAAAACTAAAATGGATACCGAGTAGTTACCGTTAGTAATGTCAGGAATAAGGCCGATACCACCACCAGTTAGTTGGGGTACGTACAAAAGAAGCAAGCCAAACACGCCTCCCAGTAACGAACCCACAATCAAGTAGCGCTTACGATCGTTTTTGTGAATTGCGACAAAACTGTCTTGTGCCACGGTAATCAGTTTGTTGAAGATCACGCCAAACACGCCAAACAATGCGCCAAGCAATAAAAATAGCCATAGGGTTTGAAGCTCTGGCGACTGGTATTGCGGCATAGTGATAACGGCGTCTTGCCCGTTGATGGCGCGAAACACTATGTTCGCCATAATGGCAGAAATGATCACTGCACGAATTGAGATCAAAGAGTAGCGAAACTGAGGTCGCATTTCCTCCACAACGAACATAATGCCTGCGAGTGGGGCATTAAAAGCCGCAGCCAAACCGCCAGCAGCACCAGAAGCGAGCAGGGAGTGGCGGGTATCGTCATCCTTTACCCGGAATATATCGGTCACCATTCGACCTACAGCACCACCCATTTGAACGGTTGGGCCTTCACGACCCAGCACCATACCTGAGCCAAGTGCGCCCATGCCGCCGAAGAATTTTACTGGTAGAACTCGCCACCAGCGCACTGGACGAATATTATCCATTGCCCCTTCGATTTCAGGAATACCAGAACCTGCCGCTTCTGGCGCAAAGCGGTGCACAAGAAAATAGCCAATAAAAGCTAAAAGTGCGCTAATGAGAACCGCTGCTAGCCACAACGGTAGAACATTACCAATTTCGCTTCTTAACCATTCTGTTCGTGTTTCAGAAACGAAATGAACGGCAAGCTCGAAATACGTACCGACAAAACCAGCCAACGTACCCACAATGGCGGCCATAATGAGAACAGAAAATGGTGTTGACCCTCGAGAGACAAACTGGTTAATCGCATCTTTCGGTACGTGCGCCAACACAGATTTCACAATTCTCTCGCGTTTGGTCATTAACAAGCTCTCCTGTTGCTGGGGGGAAGGGACGAAAGAAAGTATACGCTTCGCAGAGTCTAGACCTAATCAATAAAGATGCAATTTAGCTTTTCACTATTGAGTGTTCGAAGTGTCGCGATATTATTCATTCACTCAGATTGTGCTATTGCTCTCATAATTTAGGATAAAAAACTTGTTTTTTGAGAAAAATGAACCATGCTTTAATTGTAAAGCAACATGACTGCTTCAGAAGGAGGGATGTGAGGTTTTACACACAATTTGGATGGATTCAAACCCTACGGTAAGTCCTCGTTTTATGTTCGGGATGCATCAATAGACATCGCCGATTCGCACACTCACGATTGAGTAACGAGGTAGAGGCGCACGCACATGTGCGCCTTCTTAATTTCTGCGTTATAACTTTCATCACCATAACTTTCATCGCCACCTGCCACTATTTTTCTCTTGAACATTTTCTTGCAGTTAGTAATGTCTTGGTTCGATGTCAACCAACTAGAGCAGTGCATGCGCTTTTATCTTCGACTCTTACTTTCTTTATGTTGTTGTTCGGTAACGTTTCCGGCACTTTCAACGCCGAGCTGGTGGCAAGACACGTTGTCAGCAATGCCATATTCCAATCTAAAAGAACGTATAGAAAAAAGTGGAAGCTGGTATGGTTGCGAAGTGCAGTTGCGAGACAACTCAACGTTTATCAGCGCATTTTGTTTGGATGATTTTTCGTACTACCAGCAGCACTTGTATGGTGAAGTGATTTTGAGAAGAGAAAGAGCTCAGTTCTCGTTTCTCACTGAATACGAGTGGCAGCGTCTGAATGACTTACTCCTCAACTTAAGAAAGGATGGGTTAGTTTTACGCAGAGTTACTATCGGACAAGAACACTATGATGTCGTTGAAGCTCTGGAAAAGAAATCTTCCGAACTTGTCGATAAAGAAGTTATTTTGTTGATGAACCGCTATCCGCAAGAAGCGATTCGAAGTTTGCTTTGGGTAAAACCGGACGAGTTTCTGACGCCATCACCGTCCTTAAATGTGCAATTGCGCAGTGATGGCGAAATTATCGAGGTCAAAGTGACTCGTTTTTAGATTCTTTATGGAGAGATAGGAAGGTCGCCATTGCAGATTCGTCCAAAAAACCATCCGATTTTTTGTGAGCGCGCAGGTATTGATAGCCTGCGATTAGCTTGCGGTGTAGCTCTTCTGCATCGTCTGACAACGGCTGATTCATAACGTGTTGAAAGGCAAGTTTGTACGCATCCATATCCACGACTTCAGCACGGCGATATAAATAACCACATCCCGTTGCTAACCATTCAAGAGAGCAATTGGCGCGCATTGCAATTTGATTTGCTTTGGTTAGGCTAGGTTCACTGCCTTTAAGGTATTTGCGTATTAAAGCTTCAGACACATCGACGCGTCGTGCGAACCCGCTGATGCTTTCTTCTCCGATCAGGGTGGCTAGGCGTTGGGCAAAAGACATATTTCGTACTCCAGTTCGAATTGCGAAAGTTTACCCGTTGAGCCGGTACGAAAACAAGACTACGATGAATGCAGATCAATTGAAGGAGAAAACCCATGGTTGCAAAAGTAGTAACTGCACCAAAAGGCCCAGAGTTCTCAGAGCTGGTTCAAGGATATTGGCGTGCAGTTGAGTGGGGAATGACGGCTCAAGAGCGTTTGTCATTTCTTAAGCAACACATTGAGTTAGGCATTACGACAGTCGATCACGCCGACATCTACGGTAATTACGAGTGTGAGGCGTTGTTTGGTGAAGCGTTAGCTTTAGACAAGAGTGTTCGTGAGCAAATTCAGATCGTGACGAAATGCGACATCAATTTGTGTGGCGATAAAACGCCAGAGCGTAAGATCAATCACTACGACACGAGCTCAGCACATATCTACCAATCGGTGAATAACTCGCTAGAACGTTTGAATGTGGATGAAATCGACGTACTTTTAATTCATCGTCCTGACGTGTTAATGGATGCAGACGAGGTTGCAGAAGCATTTTCTGAGCTTCACAAAGTCGGCAAAGTGAAGCACTTTGGCGTGTCTAACTTCACTCCACGCCAGTTTGAACTGCTGCAATCTCGCTTAGGTAAGCCGTTGGTTACTAACCAAGTGGAAATCAACCCACTTAGCTTTGAGGTTGCACACGATGGAACGCTTGATCAAATGCAAATGTTGCGCACGCGACCAATGGCTTGGTCTTGCCTCGGTGGTGGTTCAATTTTTAGTGGTGACAGTGAGCAAGCTGTTCGTGTCCGTAACGAATTAGAAGCAATTCGTGAAGAAGTGGGCGCAGCGAGTATTGATCAAGTAATTTATGCCTGGGTACGTCGTTTGCCATCTAACCCTATTCCAATCATTGGCTCTGGTAAAATCGAGCGTGTGCAAACTGCAGTTAATGCATTGAACATCGAACTTACTCGAGAGCAATGGTATCGCGTATGGGTGGCTTCTAAAGGCCATGGTGTGCCATAGAATTGATATCTTATCGATGAAATTATTATTAAAGGCATCCTCTAGCAGGGTGCCTTTTTAGTTTTAGCGCGTTACTGTTTACCCATTATGGAAATGGAAAGAATGAAATTCGAGCAAAAATGGGCTTTGGATGTTAGCTGCAACTTTTTGCTTACTTTTGGTGGAGGAGTTTTACCCATGTTTGTTTTATGTCACTAAACAGCGAATGTGATGCTTGCTTTTTAGTCATTTTGTTCACTCATTCATTCATATTGCGTATGCTTATTGAATAATAAAGAAATAAAAAACTCGTCAGTTTTCTCGTATTACATGCTGTAACAATCTGTTAGACTCCGGCGCAGATTGTGGAATATAAAAAGGTGATTGAATGTCTTTTCCCGTACTCATCTGTGATGATTCAGCGTTAGCACGCAAACAGATGGCGAGATCACTACCAGCCACATTGAATGCCGATATTACGTTTGCTATCCACGGAAAAAACGCGCTAGAAGAACTCGAAAAAAACGAGTTTAAATTGATGTTTCTTGATTTGACCATGCCAGAAATGGATGGCTTTGAAACACTAGAGCACATGCAACGGTTAGGGGATAAAACTCCGGTGGTTGTGGTGTCGGGGGATATCCAACCTAAAGCGAAAGAGCGCGTGTTCGCACTGGGTGCAAAAGCGTTTATTCAAAAACCGATCGCCAAAGATGAACTCAAGAAGGCGCTTAAAGAGTTGGTCGAGCCAGAACCTCGTCCTCAAATTATCACGCCTGTCTCTATTGAGTTACCGATTTTACGTCGTCGCGATATTTACATGGAAGTGGCTAACGTTTCAATTGGTCGAGCAGCCGATGCGTTGGCGCGTCACTTTGATGTGTTTGTGCAACTACCTCTGCCGAACGTCAATATCTTTGAAGTGAGCGAACTTCACATGGCCCTACGCGACTTGGCGTCGCATGACAACGTATCGGGTGTTTGTCAGGGATTTTGTGGCGAAGGTATTGCTGGCGAAGCGCTAGTGATCTTGAGTGACTCAAGCGTATCTGATCTCAAAAAGTTGATGAAAGTACCAGCAGACAGCGAAGAGCTAGAAGAGCTTGAGCTGCTAATGGATATTTCTAATATTTTGGTGGGGTCGTTCTTAAATGGTTTAGGCGAGCAGTCTGAAGTCCGATTCTTCCAAAGTCCACCAGTACTCCTTGGTCAGCATATCTCAATTGACTCGATCATTGAATCTACAACTGGAGCATTCAGCCGCACGATGACATTCGAAGTGAGCTACAACATTGAAGGAACGTCGATTCGTTGTGACTTGTTGTTTATGTTTGTGGATGAATCCTTGCCGCTGCTTGATAACAAACTGTCTTATCTAATGGAGGAGTTCTAATGTTGAATATGCCAGCAGAGTTTGAACAATTCCATTGGATGGTGGATATGGTACAAAACGTCGACATGGGCTTAGTGGTCATTGATCGAGATTACAATGTACAGGTCTGGAATGGGTTTATGACTCATCACAGTGGTTTGCAGTCTCATGATGCGATAGGTCGTTCTATATTTGATATCTTCCCTGAAATCCCACAGGAGTGGTTTAAATTAAAAACAAAACCAGTGTATGACCTAGGCTGTCGCAGCTTCATCACATGGCGACAACGACCTTACTTATTCTGCTGTCGCAATGTTCGACCAGTTACGCAGCAAGCGGAGTTTATGTACCAGAATGTTACGTTGAACCCAATGCGTACACCGACTGGAAAAATCAACTCGTTGTTTTTGTCTATACAAGACGCGACGGCTGAAGCTCTGATGTCTCAGAATCAATAGCGATAAAAAACTTTCTCAAAAGCCAAGGTCCGCCTTGGCTTTTTTGTATACTTATAATTGTGTTTCCCAATGCGTAGAACGTGAATATGGACTTTAATCTCGCTCTAAAACTCTACACCGCAGAGCAAGTAAAAAACGGTGAAACGCTGGCTGTGCAAATGGCTGGTGTTTCTATGTATAGCTTAATGCAACGCGCTGGTATGGCCGTGTATGAGCGCTTTTTACATCTGTATCCTAAATCAAAAAATATCTTAGTGATTTGCGGTAAAGGGAATAACGGTGGCGATGGTTACGTATTTGCATCTCTTGCGAAACAAGCTCAACTCAATGTACATGTTTTCCAAATTGGTGATGTATCTGTGCTAAAAGGTGATGCTTTGCGCGCATACCAAGACTGGCAGTCAATCGACGGTGTTAACAATGATTGGGATGAATGGAATACCGCATTGCTAGAAGCAGATGTGATCATCGATGCCATGTTAGGCACTGGTTTAAGCGGTGAGGTTCGTTCGGAGTATCGTCGCTATATTGACCAAATTAATCAAATTCATACCCCTGTGATTGCAGTCGACGTTCCTTCTGGTCTGTGTGCTAATACAGGTGCAGTTTTAGGTGATGCTATTCGTGCCGAGCATACTGTAACCTTCATTGGGGTTAAGCAAGGCTTATGCACTGGACAAGCGAGAGATCGAGTTGGCGAGCTCTACTTTTGTGGTTTAGGCGTCAATACTAAGTTTGATACTATCGAAGTAGAAAGTGCATTAGGTATTGATCATCAGGTTGTTTCAAGATTAATGCCCAAGCCAAATCCAACGGTCCATAAAGGTGACAACGGGAAGTTGCTTTGTGTTGGTGGCAACCAAGGGATGTCTGGAGCGATTCGTTTATGTTCCTCCGCTGCGATTAGAGCCGGAGCGGGTTTAACTGCCGCAATTACTCACACGAGTAGCCTTATTCCACTGCAGGTTGGTTGCCCAGAAGTAATGAGCCAGAGCATCACCGCTGACTTACTCAGGGATACTGAGAACGACTTAACTAAACGCATTCGCTGGGCTGACGTATTAGTGTTTGGTCCTGGCTTTGGAGATGATGAGTGGGCTTATCAAGCCTATCAATATCTGGCTCAAGAGCAGAAACCTAAAGTTGTTGATGCTGATGGCCTCAATATTCTAGCGATGCTGAGCCAGCGATGCGATTGCACTCTAGTGTGCGACAACCATCGAGTGATCACGCCGCATCCTGGAGAGGCAGCTCGACTACTAAATGTAACCATTCAACAAATAGAAAGTGACCGATACTCTGCTGCAAGACAACTGCAAGAGCGTTATGGCGGTGTAGTGGTTTTAAAAGGCGCGGGGACGCTTATTTACGATGGAACGAGAATGTACGTCTGTCTAGCGGGTAACGCCGGAATGGCGACGGGGGGAATGGGAGATGTGTTATCTGGAGTCATTGGTGCATTACTAGCCAAAGGTTTACCAATTTCTGTTGCCGCACGTTTAGGTGTGGTACTTCACAGTCATGCTGCTGATATAAACGTGAGTCAGAATGGTCAAATTGGTCTTTTGGCAAGTGATGTCGTTAGCACTCTTCGTACCGCTATCACCCAAGAGCTCTATCGAAATTAATTAGATTTCATGCATTGCTGAGAAAATTGGTCGATTTTTTTGAGTACTTTTTTACGAATTAGCAGGGCATCTTAGTATTAGGTGATTGAGTTTTAGGCAGATTTGAGAGGTGATGCGTTTTAATTTTTAAGATATGACGCAAAGGTTTGCGCAATGGGTTAACTTAAGTGCTTTCTCAAGTTGTTGATAGTTATAAATAATAAGAGGTTTTGGTGACTTGGGGAGCGTTTTTGATATGCGATTTTCAAGATGGTATCACAAAAAAAATTCAAATATCAGACTTGTAGGAAATAAATCACAGCCTATAATGCTGAAAACCGGAGCGTCTGCCAACGCTCCGGTTTTTTTGTGTCCGAAGAACAGTGAACTCGTCTGCCAACGAAGTCACTACGCACTCTGAAATGACACATATACATATGAATCAAGGAATTACACAATGCGTATCGAACAAGAACTTAAGTTAGGTTTTAAAGATGTACTGTTTCGCCCGAAACGTTCTACCCTTAAGAGCCGTTCTCAAGTAAATTTAACCCGCGATTTTACATTCAAGCATAGTGGTCGTCAATGGTCTGGTGTGCCAGTAATCGCAGCAAACATGGATTCGGTTGGTAGCTTTGCAATGGCTAAAGCGCTGGCTGAGCATGGTGTAATGACCGCTGTTCACAAACATTACACGGTAGAAGATTGGGCTGAGTTTGCTAAATCAGCAGATAAAGTAACCATGAATAACGTTATGGTGTCTACTGGGACATCTGACGCAGACTTCCAAAAAACCAAAGACATCATGGCACTTTCAGATGAATTTATTTTCATTTGTATCGACATTGCAAATGGTTACTCAGAGCATTTGGTCGAGTATGTTGAACGCGTGCGAGCAGAGTTCCCAGACAAGGTCATTTCTGCAGGCAACGTGGTTACTGGTGATATGTGTGAAGAGCTAATCCTAGCTGGTGCAGACATCGTTAAAGTGGGTATCGGCCCAGGCTCTGTATGTACAACTCGTGTAAAAACGGGTGTTGGTTACCCGCAGCTTTCTGCAATCATCGAGTGTGGTGATGCAGCGCACGGCCTTGGTGGCATGATCGTCGGTGACGGTGGCTGTTCTTGTGCGGGTGACGTAGCGAAAGCATTCGGTGGTGGCGCGGACTTCGTAATGCTAGGTGGGATGCTAGCGGGTCACGAAGAGTCAGGCGGCGAAGTGATCGAGAAAGACGGCGAGAAGTTCATGAAATTCTATGGCATGTCGTCGAAGAGCGCGATGGATAAGCACTCAGGTGGTGTCGCTGGCTACCGTGCGGCTGAAGGTAAAACCGTATTATTGCCATACCGTGGTAGCGTTCACGGCACTATTCAAGACATCCTTGGAGGCGTTCGCTCAACATGTACATACGTAGGTGCAGCAAAGCTTAAAGAGCTAACCAAGCGTACTACATTCATCCGCGTTCAAGAACAAGAGAACAACGTGTTCGGTAAAGAGTAAATCGACTGAATGTAAAAAGTGTAAAAGCAACCATATATTGATACTTGGTGCAACCATAATTTGATATTGCCTCTTCATAAGTCTATTGCTTTTTATGTTTATGACATTTTTGAAGAGGCAGTTTTATGTCTGCTTTACCTTCCCCTTCTACAGCCAGCCTGCTTTAACTTGAAACTGCGTTTGACACTCCTGCTCGAAACTAAACTAAATCACGTGAAAAACATACACCGTTACGTCAGTGCTAAGATGGGAAAAAGAGTCACGGTAGAATCATTTTAGAATGTGCCGCTTGTTATCATTTTGATTTCGAGCTTAGCATCGTTCGTTTTTGCTCCTAGCCGATACGGCTTTCATACTGCTTCAATAGCAAAACCCATACCTATGTTCCAGACTTTCTAGTATCAGTTTGATACCGGTGAATATACGCTGTATAAAGTAAAATCCGATATGGAGAGTTCAAAATCGGCATTTCAATGTGAATGGGAAGCAAAAGTACAAGGCGCGTTTGCGTTAGGTTTGGAGCTAGAACTGGTTACAGAGGAAGAAATACTGGATGAGGTTATCTCTAGCAACCTTAAACTTTTGCATCGATATTCCTCAAGAGATAACCGAACCACTTTCATCAAACTCTCCTTACGATGTTAAAACTGAATGGTACCCAAACAGCGAAAAGTTTAGGACATCACCTCTGTCTAAATGGAAGAAAAATATTTCCATTCCTGTGTGATTTGCTCTCTCGAAGCCTACTGAAAACAAGCTTAGAGACCTCACCTCCTCTCGAATCTGAATTGGGTTGTTATGCCTAAGAAATCGTTCTCGAGTTTTCATCGGAAGTCGGCACTTCAGCAAGAAAAGCCTGAGCCAAATGAGAGGGTGTCGATACCAGCGATGTTGATGAAGAAACATATCGAGATATATCTGCATTTCCTGACAATATAGCCACTCAAATTACTTTTCGTCTAAGCATTCTTCGTTATTTAGCACTGTAAGTGCGAAAAATCATTCCAAAGACTATTGAACCACATCGTGTTGTACTACAACGGTTATATGACAGGATTATTCCAAGTGCAATATCAATACACCGGTGGTTGGTTTTCAGAGTATCTGATCATATAGATCCAAGGAATAAAGATAAGGGTAATAGTAAAGTCTAGAACTAACATTCGTTGATGCTTTGATGAAACAAGCTGTAGAAAAAGTTATCTTTGGGCGAAAAGCGCGTATCAGAAGGGCCTACAAGCGCGTGCGAAGGCAATTACGTCAGCATAATCTGAACAATGGAACGAAGTACAAATACCCAACTTATGAATCCCTTCGGAAACGGGTTAAAAAGAAGGCCCCTTTCGAATTACTGACCGCGGAGAAGGGGGAGCGAGTCGTGAAAATAGAGTTTCGTCGGATGGGGAAAAAGATGTTGAGTTTTTACGTCTTTGAGAGGGTAGAAATAGATCATACGGTGGTGGAACGCTTTGTTGTACATGAAGAGCATTGCAAGTCATTGGGCCGGCCTTGGCTTACTCAATTAGTTGATTGTTACAGCAAAGTTGTTATTGGTTTTTACCTAGGGTTTGAACCACCTTGTAATTAGGTGGTTAAGTAAATCTCGATGTTTGCTCAGTAACTCATTAGATAAATAACCTAAGTCCGTGACTTCCATACCTACAGTTAAGATTGATTCCAATATTTCGACTGCAACTGAAGTTGAACCGCTCTTGACCAATTTAACTAACACATAATTAATATTGCTGACGGTGCGATTATGCTCAGGTGAAACATTGAGAAGTTGTTTTCTTACCAAAAGCTCTATGGTTCGAAAAAAGTGGGAACGAAAGTATGGTTACCACAGGCCTTCATCGTCGGAGACCGCTATGTATCGCGTAAAACAACTACTAGGCGCTTCACTCACGCTTCGAAATTACAACGCACAAGTTGGGGAGGCATACGCCATTATCAAAGCACTCAACACGCATACTTGAAAGAGGTTTTTGGTTATATCGATGCGACAACGTTAATAGACATGATGATTACTCCTGTTCTTACTGGTTGCACCATTAGTTTGGTACAACGGTGCTAGAAGGGAGGTGCGAAGATCACATCAAAGCTACTAAGTGCATTAAGATAGAGTTGAGACTTGAACTATCTACATATGAGATCAAATCGCAGAATTCAGCATTGGAAAGGTTCGACCGATTTTGTCAACACGCTGTCCGTTACTTCTACTCATACTAAGTGCGCCATTAGTTTGGCGCAACGAAGCTAGATAGGAGATACGTTCATCACATCAAATCCCCCTGTATTCTTCAAGCTATTTTAGCCTGAGGAATACATTTCAAGTGAAGCTTATTGAGGCGCTTTCATCGCTTCAGATTGCTCGCCCGTCATCACGAAGTGCAACTCACCACCCGGTTTGAACTCGGAATGGTCGAAGAAGAAACCGTTATCCAACGCTTTGCCATTGATGGTGACAGACTTGATGTACATGTTGTCATCGGCGTTGTTCTCTGTGGTGATGGTGAACGTGCCGCCTTTCACCGGAATCACGGCTTTGTCGAATAGCGGACGACCCACAGTGTAAATAGGTTCTGCTGCGTTCACTTGGTAGAAGCCTAATGCAGACATCACATACCAAGCGGACATTGCGCCCACGTCTTCGTTACCAATGACGCCTTCTGGCGCAGCGAAATACATGTCATCCAGAATGTGGTCGACGACTTGTTGTGTCTTCCAAGGTTCTGCTGTCCAGTTGAATAGGTAAGGAATGTGGTGCGAGGGTTCGTTACCAAACGCAACTTGACCAATCAAACCAGACATATCCGGTGTTTCTGTGCCTTGGCTTTCTGCGGTGAAGGTGGCTTCTAGGTTCTTCTGGAACTCAGCATCGCCACCCATGATGGTCTTCAAGCCTGCGATGTCATGCGGTACAAACCAAGTCCACTGCCACGCGTTACCTTCGGTGTAGTTGCCTGTCTCATGTTCTGTGCCGTATGGGTCGAATGGCGTCATGAAGGTTTCATCAATCATCACTGGGCGCATAAAGCCCGTCACGCCATGCTCTGCGTATTCCGTCGGGTTGTAATCGAAGTACTTTTTGTAGCCTTTTGAGCGTTCAAGGTATTGCTCTTCCACTTGAGTATCACCGGCTGCTTTGGCGATTTGCGCGATAGCCCAATCATAGAACGCATTTTCCAGACCGTAAGAAACAGACTCAACCGTGTAATCTTCAAATACTGGCTCACCATCAACACGTTGGATGGCAGGTGTGAAGCCGTTTTTCTCAATGTAATCGATGTGCTTGGTTAAAGTGCGATCCAATACGCCCTGATCCCAATCCGCTTGCAGTGCTGGGTAGTTGTCGTAAGTCGAAGAGTCGATCGCTGCTTTCAGCGCCAGCTCTTTCTCTTGTTGAGTAAACTCATCTGGGAACTTAGTGATCGCATCCGCAATCACTGCTACCGCTGGGTAGCCAACCATGGTGCCTGTTTCGTCACCTAAGTGCTCCCATTTCGGCAGCAAGCCGCTTTCAGTGTACTTCTGAACTAGGTTCTTCGCGTATTGCACCGCGCGGGTTGGCTCTGTGATGGTTTTTAGTGGGTGTAATGCACGTTGGGTATCCCATAGAGAGTAAACCGAGAAGTTTGGCTGCTCTTCTGTCGCTTGACCATAAGCGATGGAGTATTCCCCTTCACCTTCACGAATCGAGCCTTTGCCCATGCCACGGAATCGACCATCTACATCTTGATGCACCATCGGCGCAATCTTGGTGTGGTAAAGCGCGGTGTAGAAGATCTCTTTTTGATCTTCTGTGCCACCTTCGATAGAGAAGTTGAGTGCTTTTGCCCATTTCTCGCGTGCGTTGTTACGCGCAGTATCGAAAGAGACATTCGCTTCGGCATCGTAGTTGTTTTCTGCACCTTGAGGGTCAACCGCAGACAACGCCACTTGCGCATTCAGCTCTTGTGAGCCTTCATCTTCAAATTCGATGTAGGCAGTGACGTCTGCTTTGACACGCTTAACTGGATTACATTGGTCATCGTAAATTAATTCAGAAACGTGCTCTGCCGATAGACCGTCAACAGGCTTACCATTGGCAAGGATGTAGACGTCTTTGATCTTCTTATCGAAAGTCGCATAGAAGAAGATTTTTTGGTTTTTCGCCCAACCAGAGAAGTGCGCTGCATCGCGCTCGCCCGTGATGGTATGGCCGTCTTCGCTCACCGTCAGTTTGTTGCGCAGAGAGGTCGAACCCCAGTCACTGTTTAGGATGGAGTTGAGGTCAATCTTCAAACGTTGTGGTTGACCTTGCGGATAGGTGTAACGATGGAAGCCGACACGTTCAGACGCCGTAAGCTCGGCTTTGATACCGTTCTCGGCAATCTTCACCGAGTAGTAACCCGCTTCTGCCACTTCTGAGGTTTTGTCCATCTTGACTGAAATCGCTTCGCGGTAGTCGTCGCTGTCTTCGATGTATTTAGCTTTATCTTCGGTAAACGGCAGGAACAGAATGTCACCTAAACCGCCCATCCCCGTGCCAGATAGGTGAGTGTGGGAGAAGCCAAATAGGGTCTTTTTATCGAAGTGGTAACCTGATGAAGAGTGCCAGCCGATCAGCTCGGTATCTGGAGAAAGTTGCACCATGCCTTCTGGCACAACAGGACCCGGGAAGGTGTGTCCGTTAAAGCCTGTTCCAATGAATGGATCGACGTATTTTAGGTTGGAAGTATCGACGCTTGGTGAGGTGTTATCGTCGTCATCGTTGCAGCCAGCCAAACCAATAACACTTGCAATCACAGCGGTGGCGATAGCGGTTTTCGTAAAGTTCATAATCTTGATTCCTTAGGCAGGAAGCGCCTCACTTCCTGCCACTGAGTTAATCTATCTGCTTATTCTTTAAACACGAATTACATAAAACGTTACTGAGCTTGAAGCGCTTCTTGCTTGTCACCCGTCATGACGAAGTGAAGCTCGCCGCCCGCTTTGATTTCGCTGTGCTTGAAGGTGAAGTTGGCATCCAGCGGTTTGCCGTTGATGGTTACGGACTTCACGTACTTGTTGTGTGGGCTGTTATTGTCTGCGATGACTGTGAACTCGCCGCCTTCCACTGGAATGGTGATTTCATCAAACATAGGACGACCGATGGTGTAGACCGGATCCGCAGGCGTCACTTGGTAGAAGCCCATTGCCGACATCAAGTACCAAGAGCTCATCTGACCTACGTCTTCGTTACCAATCAAACCAGTTGGCTCGCTGGTGTACATCTCTGACATGATGCGGTCTAGGTACTCTTGCGCTTTCCATGGCTCATCCGTTAGCGCGTATAGGTAAGGAATGTGGTGCGATGGCTCGTTACCGTGCATGTACTGACCGATGTAACCCGTTAGGTCTGGTAGCTCTTCGCCTGTGTTTGAAGAACGTGCATTAAATAGCTCGTCCAAATCTTCACGGAACGCTTTCTCTGGCGTGGTGTCTTTGCCTTGCGCCAAGTCGGCTTGGTAGATTTCTTGTTTCAGACGGTTGAAATCGTGCATTGGTTGGAATTTCCATTGCCACGCGTTCCCTTCGGTGTAGGCAAACTCGTCCACGTAGTAAGGGTCGAATGGTAGCAGTGGGCATTTCTCTTTCATCACGCCGGAGCCTTCTGGCCACTCAACCATTTCACACTCATCCAAACGTTCTTCATCAATTGGTTGGTTGAACTCCAAAGGTGGTTTGTTTGGTGATGAGCTAAGCGGGTGGTTTTTCGGACGTAAGAAGCCTGTCTCTGCATCCCAATGGTTAAGCCAGTTGTCGGCACGAGTCATAAACTCTTCTTGCAGTTTTACATCGCCAGCCATGCGTGCGATTTCTGCCATTGCCCAGTCACCGTAAGCAAACTCAAGCGTGTAAGACGCACTGTTCCAGTAGCCATGATGAACAAAGCCGTTTTCTTCGTACACTTTCACTTGCACAACGTTTGCTGCGCCTATGTTGTTGTCTTCCGTCCAATCTGGGAATTCAGACGCCTCGTGGTAACGCACCGTAAACTCAGCCGCTTCTTTAGCCAGTTGTGGGTCGATGTCTAAGCCTTTCGCCATCGCGTCAGCAATGATAGAAACCGCAGGGAAGCCGATCATAGTGCCCGTGTAGTGGCTGTGCAGTTCCCATTTCGGCAAGATGCCACCGTCTTCGTATTTACGAATTAAGTCGTTGGCAAACTCTTCGGCACGTTCTGGGTCGATGATGGTTTTCAGTGGATGTGCAGCGCGGAAGGTATCCCACATGGAGTACACAGAGTAGTTTGGTGTGTCACCCGCGTCTTTTTGAATGCGAGTACGCATCGCAGGGTATTGACCGTCGACATCTTGGAAAATCATTGGCGCGATAGAAGCGTGGTAAAGCGCGGTGTAGAAGATCTCTTTCTGATCTTCCGTGCCGCCAGATACCATCATGCGGCTAAGCTCTTGGTGCCATGCGTCGTTGGCTTGAGCGCGCGCAGTATCAAATGACACGTCTTTCGCTTCTGCTTCTAGGTTTTTCTCCGCACCTTCTGTACCTGTTGGTGACAAGCCTACTTGGATTTCTAGCGGTGTTGATGATGGTGCGAATTCTAGGTAAGCGATGGTTTTCACTGCGTCGATGTTGTCGTTGTTTACATCGATTTCCGTTTCTGCGCCATCAACCAAAGCAATGGCTTTAACGATAGGTTGGTTGAAGGTGGCGTAGAAGTACACGTGCTGGTTGTTCGCCCAGCCGTTTGAGCTACGTAAACCGCGAATGGTGTAAGCGTCGATAAACTCCAAATCGCCCTTCATGGTGCGGTTGTTGAAGTGACCTTTGTTGAGAGTGTGGTCTAAATCGAACTTGATGTGTGGTGTCGTGCCTTCTTTGAAGGTGTAGCGGTGGAAGCCAACACGTTGCGTGGTAGTTAGCTCAGCTTTGATTTCGCCTTTGTTCAGTTCAACCGCGTAGTAACCTGCTTCTGCAGATTCGTTGTCTTTATCGAAGGTGTTGAAAACGGCGTTTTCTTTCTTGGTGAAAGGCAAAACTAAGATGTCACCAAGGTCGGTAATGCCTGTGCCAGAAAGGTGAGTGTGGGAAAAACCATACACTGGGATTTCAGTCAGTTTGCCGTGGTCGAAGTAACCGGCAGCAGAGCCCCAGCCTTCCATTTCGGTATCAGGAGAAAGTTGCACCAAACCGTAAGGCACAACCGCCCCAGGGAAGGTGTGACCATCTGCACCTGTACCAATCAATGGATTGACGTATTGGGTTAGCGTAGTGTCGAGGGAAGGAGTACCAGATTTGCTGTTGTCGTCATCACTGTTACAACCAGCAAGACCAAACATGGCAGCGAGTATAGCGGTAGAGATAAGGGTTCTTTTTAGTTTCATTTTTATGGTTCCACTGAAGTGAAGTTTTTTAGGGGGCTAGATGCCCCCTTTCGTTATTTGGATGGGTATCGGTTACTGCGCTTTCATCGCTTCAGATTTGTCTGAAGTCATGACGAAATGCAGCTCACCACCGTCTTTCAAATCGCTGTGCGCGAAGCTGAAGTTGTCACTCAATTGTTTGCCGTTGATGGTCACCGACTTCACGTAGATGCTCTCTTGGCTGTTATTTTCCGAGGTGATGGTGAATTTACCGTCCGCGACTGGAATCACGGCTTTGTCGAACAGAGGACGACCGATGGTGTAACTTGCTTCGCCCGGTGTGACTTGGTAGAAGCCCAATGCAGACATCACATACCACGCCGACATCTGACCAACGTCTTCGTTACCAATCAGACCTTCATGCGTTGGGTGGTAGAACTCGTTCATCGCTTGGTCGACGATTTCTTGTGTCTTCCAAGGCTCTGCCGTCCAGTTGTATAGGTAAGGCACGTGGTGATCAGGCTCGTTACCCATCACGAACTGGCCGATGTAGCCAGACATGTCGTGTGATTGGCTCGTATCAGCGTTGGAATCCGCATTAAACAGCGCATTCAAGTTGGCTAAGAATGCCGCTTTGCCTTGTTCGGTTACGTCTTCAGGAAGAGAGAAGTCAGTACGGTCGATGTGCTCGCCACCCATCACGTTGGCTAGACCGTTCAAGTTGTGCGGTGCAAACCATGTCCATTGCCATGTATTGCCTTCGGTGAAGTCTTCACCACGGTGCTCGGCGCGGTAAGGCCAGAACACGTCACTTTCATTGAGAGCTTTGCGGTCTTTACACGCGTTGTAGTCCATACCGTCTGGGATAGACAGCGCCATGTTCTCGTCCAAACATTCGGCTTTCAGGTTGTTTGCCCAAACCTTGCTGCCGCTGTTCATGTAAGCCGGACGCATAAAGCCCGTTGCACCCAATGCGTTGCCTTTGGTGTCTTGCAGTTTGCCGTATTGCTCTGGGTTGTAATCGAAGTAGTTCTTGAACGACTCTGAGCGTGCCATGTAACGGTCGTACTGTTGGTCGTTGCCAGCAAGTTTAGCGATCTGAGCGATACACCAGTCGTAGTAAGCATTCTCAAGACCGTAAGACACCGACTCGTTGACGAGCTCGTCGTATTTATCGACTTTTAAGCCTTCTACGTAACCCGGTTTGTCACCAGAATCCGGCGCCCATTTGGTGTTAGCTGGAATAAAGCCGACGTCTTCTTGGTAGTCGTTATGACGTGTCATTACTGTGAAGCGTTTGTCACCGTTCCAAGCATCTTGGTAAGGCACCCAACTTTCAGTTTTATCAAGGTTGAAGTTGACTGTTTCGTCAGCGGCTTTCAGTGCCAAATCAAACTCAGCAGCGGTAAAGGCTTCTGGGTGTTTGACCATGATATCGGCAATAACCGAGACCGCAGGATGACCGACCATTTCACCGGTGTAATCCGAGTGCAGTTCCCATTTTGGCAGCACGCCACCCGTTTGGTATTTGTTCAATAGATCGCGTGCGTGTTCAATCGCGCGGTCTTTATCGATGATGGTTTTCAGTGGGTGTGCGGCGCGGAAGGTATCCCACATTGAGTAAACCGAGTAGTTCACTAAGCCATCTTCTGCTTGGTGCACTTTGCCATCCATGCCACGGTATTTGCCATCCACGTCTTGGTATAGGAATGGAGCAACGAACGTACGGTAGAGCGAGGTGTAGAACATGGTCTTGTCGGCTTTGTTGCCGCCTTCCAGTTCAAACTCGCCAAGGATGTTTTCCCAAGCCACGCGGTTTTGTTGTACGACGTTGTCGAAGTCCCAGCCGTTGGTGTCTGCTTCTAGGTTTTTCAGTGCGCCGTCAACGCCAGTGCCAGAAATCGCTACTTTGACCACCAATGGCTCATCGCTCTTGCCAAAGTTCAAATGAGTCAGGACATCGTTTGCGCGTTTCGCCAAACGTTCTGGATCAGGTTCTGGTTCGCCCGGCATTGGTTTATGTTCTGCGTAACCACGGTAATCTTCCAAGCCGACTTCAGTAGCGTCAGTTGGAGTCAGTTTGCTCTCAGAAGCCAGCTTGGTGTACAGGTTTTCTTCAATGATTGGATCAGAGAATTCTGCTGCGAAGAACACGGTTTGCCATTGACCCCATTCGTTTGAGGTACGCGCGCCTACGACTGTGGTGTCGTTAACGCGTTTGTAGTAGATGCTGCGAGAGTGGTTGCCGTATTGTTCCAACAGTTCGTGTTGCAGGTCGATACGCACTTTGCGGTCTTCACCCGGTTTGAAGGTATAACGTTGGAACGCCACGCGGTCGGTTGCCGACAGTTCTGCTTTTACACCTGTTTCAACAAGGTCAACCGAGTAGTAACCAACTTCTGCCACTTCCGAGCTTTTATCCATGGTCACGGCATCGGTATTGAAGCCTGTGTATGGCAAGAAGGCGAAGTCGTTTAGGTCGCCTTTACCTGCGCCGGAAATGTGGGTCATTGAGAAGCCAGAAAGCAGGCTGTGCACAGGATCGTATTCAACAGGCGAGCCTTTACCATTCCAACCGTTTGGATCGAAGTTATCTGGTGAAGGTTGAATCATACCTTCTGGCATGACTGGAGAAGGGTTAACGTTGCCAAGACCTTTAGTGCCGATCAAGGTATCAACGAATTCCAAAGTAGGGGTAGAGATAACTGGAGTTTCTGGATCAGAGTCGCTGCCACAACCAGCAAGACCAAGCATGGCGGTTAACACTGCGGTAGAGAGTAGGGTTCTTTTTAGTTTCATTGTTTTTATTCCACGAGAAAAGGGGACACGAGGTCCCCTCAAAATCATTATTCGCCTAGGTTGGCTTGCATTGCTTCAGACTTGTCAGCCGTCATCACGAAGTGCAGTTCGCCGCCTGCTTTGAATTCGCTGTGCTGGAAGGTGTTGTACACATCCAGAGGCTTACCGTTGATGGTTACTTCTTTGATGTACATGTTGTCTGGACCGTTGTTTTCAGCCGTTACCGTGAAGGTGCCAGAGCCAATGTCTACCGTCGCTTTGTCGAAGATTGGACGACCGATGCTGTAGGTTGGATCGGTTGGCGAGATTTGGTAGAAGCCCAGTGCTGACATCAAGTACCACGCTGACATTTGACCTACGTCTTCGTTACCGATGATGCCGTCTGGTGTCGGTTTGTAGAACTGGTCATAAACTTGGTCTAGGTATTCCTGCGCCTTGTAAGATTCTTCAGTACGGTTGTACAAGTAGATGACGTGGTGCGAAGGCTCATTACCGTGAATGTACTGACCGATGTAGCCTGTCATGTCTTGGTGCGCTTCGCCGCCATTTGGATCGGCAGTAAATAGGTTGTTCAGCTTGTCGTTCAGACCTTGCGTGCCGCCCATGATTTCAGTCAGCTTGTCTAAGTCTTGCATGAACGCCCATTGCCATTGCCACGCGTTACCTTCTGTGTAGTAGAACGCGTCAGACTTGTAAGGGTCGAAGTCTGTTGAAGCGTATTTCAGTGCACATGGGTCGCCTTCTTTCAATTCTGTCGGTACAAAGAAGCCCGTGCCGTCTGCGTTACCTGCTTCTGCATCCCAGTGTTTCAATGAGTTGTAAGAACGAGCTTTGAACTCTTCATACGCGTCCATATCGCCAGCAGCTTTTGCCATTTCTGCGATCGTCCAATCGTAGAATGAGAATTCCAACGAGTACGACACTGAGTTCCAGTTCGGGTAGCGAACACACTGTTCTTTCTCGTGGTAGTTCAACTGACCTGCCATAAGTGAGCTTAGGATGTCGTCATGAATCTGTGGGTACTCATGCGGTGTGTAACGCGCTGATTTCACCGACGCCGTGTAAGCCTGCTCTGCATCAATCAAGCCTTTGGTTACCGCATCGCCCAGAATCGCTGCCGATGGGTAGCCGATCATGGTGCCGGTTTCTGAACCGTGACCTTCCCATTTCGGCAGTAAACCAAACTCGTCGTTGGATTTACGAATCAAGTCTTTCACGTATAGCGTTGCTTGGTCTGGGTCGATGATGGTCCACATTGGGTGAACCGCGCGGAACGTATCCCACGTTGAGTAAATCGAGTAGTTTGGTGTGTCGCCATCTTTCAGTGTGCGCACCGTGCCAAGCATATCTACGTATTGACCATCCACATCGTAGAACTCGATTGGCGCGATCATCATGTGGTACATGCCAGTGTAGAAGTTGGTTTTCTCTGCGTCTGTGCCGCCTTCTACTTTGATTTTCGCTAGCTTCTCAGCCCACGCGTATTCTGCGTCTTCTTTCACTTTTGCTAGGTCGAAACTTGGTGCTTCTGCTTCTAAGTTTTTCTGTGCGCCTTGCCAGTTAACTGGAGAGATACCGACGCGGATTTCAATTGGCTCTTCGCCTGTGCCGAAGTTTAGGTAAGCCGTCAGATCATCGCCTGAGTAAACCGCGCCATTGCGCATTTCGCGAGTTGGTTCTAGATCTTGTTCGCCCAACAGTGCCTTGGCGATTGGTTGATTGAATTTAGCGTAGAAGAAGATGTCTTGACCTTGGTGGTCTTGCCCTTGGAACCAGCCTGTTGATGTTTTACGACCGCGAATGGTGTATTCGTCCACCACTTCTACTATGTTCTTCAAAGACTTGCCGTTGTTGTTCATTAGGGTATGACCCAAATCGAACTTCACGTTGCGGTCTGTGCCATCAGCAAAGGTGTATTTGTGCAAACCAACGCGTTTGGTTGCGCTTAGTTCTACTTCGATTTGACCTTGGTTCAGCTTGGTTTTGTAGTAGCCTGCGCTTGCTTCTTCATTGGCTTTGTCGAAAGAGTTCAGCTGTGTGTTCGCCATGTCTGCGTATGGAAGAACCAAGATGTCGCCTAAGTCCGTTGCGCCTGTACCTGAAAGGTGAGTATGGGAGAAGCCGTACAGCGGAACGTCAGTGTTAACCACTTCGCCAGTTTCGTAGTTGGATGAATCCCAGTAGCCAGAAGCTGAGTGCCATGGGTTAAGTCCTGATTCATGGTCTGTGTTAGAACCGATGAAAGTATCTGGAGACAGCTGAACCATACCTGCCGGTACCGTCGCGCCTGGGAATGTATGACCAGAAGCTGCTGTGCCGATCATAGGATCGACGTATTTCAACACCGCAAGATCAACAATTGGATCGCCCGGCAGTGAAGAGGAGGAATCGTTGTCGCTGTTACAGCCAGCCAAGCCACCCGTCAGACCAACCAGGATAGCCAAAGAGATAAGATTACGTTTAAACATGTGCATACCGTTTTGTCGTTATTCGTATAAAAAAGTGTTTATAAGAGACTGTTTATAAAGGGCTGCTTATAAAATTTGCTTGTAGGGATAGCCGGGAGATGTGCGCCCCCGGCTGAGTTGTCACTATTGGGATTAACGAGAACCTGCTGGCATCTCGTCTTCATGCAAGAACTCACCGATGCCTTGTGCTGGTGGAAGGTCTTGTTCTAGAGAGCCCCAACGTTGATTTGGTTTGTCGCCCATCACGAACTCCAACTCACCGCCGTACATGATTTCGTCATGAGTTAGGTAAGTGCGGTTGAAGTCTTTGCCGTTGTAGCGAGCCGACTGAATGAAGATGTTTTCGCGGCTAACGTTCTTCGCGGTCACCGTGAACTTCTGGTTGTTGCCGACATCGATAGACGCGCTTTCGAACAGCGGAGTACCGATTTCGTAGATGCCAGAAGAAGCGTTCACTGGGTAGAAGCCAAGTGCACGGAACACAAACCACGCAGAGAGCGTACCGAAGTCGTCGTTACCACAAATGCCGTCAGCGGTGTTCTTGTAGCAAATGTTGGTTGCTGCGGCGATGGCTGCCTGACCTTTCCAAGGTTGACCTACGTAGTTGTACAAGTACGGAACGTGGATATCTGGTTCGTTACCTTGAACGTGCTGACCAACGTTACCTGTGTTGAACACTGGGAATTGGTTGTCGCCTGCATTACGGTCTGGGTAGGTTGACCAGTACTCATCCAAGCGCGCTGCGAACAAGTCACCGCGTTCTGCTTCAGGGTTTTGTGTCTTGTCGAAGCGTGTCATCAGGTCAATCAAGCCATGAATGTCGTGCTGAACACTGAACGAGTATTGCCAGCCATTCGATTCAGAAAATGCCCAGTTAAACATGTCTGGACGCCAGTCTTTACCCACCGCGCGACCAGTGATTGGGTCTACCCAACCTGCATCGATAAACTCGCCATCGTAGTCACGGGCTTTGAACCAACCTTGGTATTGCTTACCGCCGAAGTCGAATTGCGCTTGCCAGTTTTTAGAACGGTTAGCGAACTCGGTGTAGCGTGGATCTTCTTCACCGAAGACTTCTTTGACCGATTGTGCGATTGCCCAGTCGTTCATTGAGTATTCAAGCGAGTAAGATGCTGTCCAAGAGTCTTTAAATGGTGAGTGACTGCCGTAAGAATCTGGTGGAGTGTCGTGCAATTGCGCTGGCACGTAACCTTGTTCTTCGTACTCTTTGATCCATGCTACGCCTTGGCTCGTCACTGCGCGTGCGTCAGTGATCATTGCTTCAACTAAGCGTTCTTTAACGTCTTTGCGCTCAGCTTCTGTGAAGCCAAGATCGATCATGCGTTTTTCTAGTGAGCCTTTCGACAACACATCATGAATCACAGGCGTTGAGTGCATGCCCATCATCATGCCTGTTTCGTTGCCTTTGAATGTCCACTCAGGCAGACGACCTTTGCGCACGTTGCCTTTGTCATCCACCCATTCTTCTTCGGCGTAAGACAGCATAGACAGCACCACGTCGGCTAAGCGGTCTGGCTCAAGAATCGAAGACAACGGTTGAACTGCGCGGTAGGTATCCCACAAAGAGAAAGTGTCATAGCGCGTGAAGTCTGCTTTGCCATCTTTGTTAGCATCGGCAGTGCGGATCGACTCTTTCAGCGTATCGATCTTGTCGCCCCAAGGTGTGTTGCCATCTGGGTAAGCGTTACGACCTTGGTGAACTTGGCGGTAGCGACCATCTAAGTCAGAGTGAATGGTTTGACCTAGGTACGAGTGGTACATCGCGGTGTAGAACGTCTGTTTGTAATCTTCGTCGCCAGAGACTTGGATCTTGCCGAGTTCGTCTTCCCATTTCTTCGTTGCCGCTTCGCGTACTTGGTCGAAGTTCATGCCCGCAACTTCTGTCATGTTAAGAAAAGCACCTGACTTGCCGTTCTCGCCGATCTCAACGTTTGATAGCGCCAATTTTGCTTCAACCGTTAAGCCGTCTTTTGAGGTGTCGAACTCTACGTAAGCGCGTGCGTATTGGTACTTGCCGTGTGTTTCGTTACCGATTTCTGTAATGCCTTCTGGCACGTCCATGTAACGACCTTGCTCTTTATCGTAGTAAGCAAAGCGAACGTTTTTGATTGGTTGGTCGAATTCCATCACGAAGAATTCTTTTTGGCTTGGTGCCCAGCCGTCAGAGAAACGGTGACCTTCTAGACGGTTATTGTCTTTGTCCCATTTCAAGTAAGAATCTGAGGTGTAGTCCCAGTTAATTTTGAAGCCAGTGTTCACGATGATTTCTGACTTCTCATCACGAGGGAAGGTGTAGCGGTGTACACCAACGCGATCAGACGCCGTCAACTCGGCTTTGATGTCGTAATCCAATAGATCGACTTTGTAGTAACCTGCTGTCGCTTGCTCGTCACGATGTTGGAAGCGAGACGCTTCTAGGTTTAGCGTTGCCGAACCTTCATCAATCATGTAATCCGAACGCGAGTTGATTGGCATGACGAGAATGTCGTTCAAGTCGCCAGCACCTGCTCCGGAAAGGTGGGTATGAGAGAAACCGGAAGTACGTGCGTCGTGGTAGTAGTAGCCTGAAATGTATTCCCAGCCGTTAGAACCGTTGTTTGGAGAAAGCTGCACCATGCCGTGTGGTGTGGTTGCACCAGGGTAGGTGTTGCCTAGGTTACCTGTGCCGATGAATGGGTTGACGTAGCGTGTTACGTCCATATCGGCGAAATCTACCGGGATGTGAACGCCCATGTCGATTTCAGGTGTTTCTGGGTTTGGCTTGTCATCACAGTCGCCATCGCCAACTGGAGGACATACTGGCTTGCCGCCGTCAGGAATATCCGGCAGTGCAGGGTTGGTGTCACCGCCTTCATAAATGTTGGTTGTGTCGTCGTTACAGCCAGTCAGACCGACTAGACCACTGAGAACTGCGCAAGCGAGTAGGGAAGGTTTGAATTTCATTTTTAAAGCCTTGTAAATTGTAGGGTTATATAATTAAAAAAATCAGGGGTATTACTAAAACTTAAAAACTTGAAATAGAGCCCTTTGGGGGAAAGGGCTCTTAGGGGGAGGAGCTTAAGGTTTAAGCTTTCACAAGAGTCGCTGCGTTACGCATCGCTTCTTTCGTTGAACACTCAACAACGTTTGCTTTTGCAAAGCGGTGAGCGTCTTTTACTTGGATATCGTGAGCTAGAATAACCAGCTTCGCGTTTGCTACATCTAGGTCAGTGATGCGGTTCTGGATACCGTTTTGACCTTGAGTTTCTACTTTGATTTTCAGACCAGCTGCCGCACCTGCTTTCTCTAGTGCTTTCGCTGCCATGAATGTGTGTGCTACGCCAGATGGGCAACATGTTACTGCTACGATGTCGTACTCGCCTTCGCCTGCTGCTGGAGCCGCTTGAGCTTGTGCAGGTGCTGCTTCAACGATTTCGTCTTCTGCTTCTTCTTCAGCAACTGGTTTCCAGAAGCCAACGATAACTGCTGTTGTTAGTGAGCCTAGTGCGATACCCACAACGTACATTGGGATGTTGCTTGATACAGGAGCTGTGATTAGACCGCCCCATGGTGCGTGTAGTAGTACGTCTGTTAGGAAGCCGAACACACAGCCAACGATACCGCCAGCAACGATTGAAGGAAGAACGCGTACAGGGTCGTTTGCTGCGAATGGGATAGCACCTTCAGAGATACCGATAGAACCCATGATTGCTGCTGCTTTACCTGCTTCTTGTTCTTGCTTAGTGAACTTCTTCTTGAATAGGAATGTTGCTAGCGCCATACCTAGAGGAGGCGTACAGATTGCGATACCAACACCACCCATTAGCCATGGTTGAGTATCAACTTGAGTTTGAGCGAATAGCGTTGCTACTTTGTTGATTGGACCGCCCATATCGAAAGCAGTCATACCACCAAGAATCGTACCTAGAACCACTTTAGAAGCGCCAGCCATAGAAGCTAGGAATTCGTTCATAGAAGCCATGAAGATCTTGATTGGCTCACCGATACCCCATAGAACGATACCTGCAGAGATAAGCGTACCTAGTAGAGGGTAGATGAAGTAAGCGCCCAACGCAGTCATGTTAGCAGAAAGAGGGATCTTCTTAAGTTGGAATACCACACCACCAGCGATGAAGCCCGCTACGATACAACCAAGGAAGCCGCCGCCCATGTCAGCCATGATGCCAGAAGAGATCATCGCTGGAGCTAGTGCTGGTTTGTCTGCAATTGAGTAACCGATGAAGCCACCAAGAATAATTGGGAACAGCACCAGACCTTTAATACCGATATTAGAAATATCAGCCAATAAACCGTCCGCAGGAACCGTACCTTTACCTGATGCCATTACCGCTAGCGCCAGTAGTACACCACCCGCAACGATAAATGGAAGCATGTGAGAAGTACCGAATAAAAGGTGACCTTTCATGGTACTTAGGATTTTTTTGAAATCGCTATTATTACTAGCTTGAGCTGTGATTGTACTCATAATTTCACGCCTTATGAATTAATTAAAATATTTAGTATTTGGTTTTCGTCTTTTGCGTTATGAATATCTTCAATAAACTCTTCGCTAAATTTACCGAATAATTCTTGAAGAACATAAATATGGTGGTCGGCACCGTTATCTGGTGAGGCAATCATGAAGAATACGGTCGGTTTGACTCCCTCTTCGTCGCCATACTCGATGCCTTCGCGCTTTACGCCAACAGCGATTGCAGGCTCTGTAACCGCTTTGCTTTTTGCGTGTGGGTAAGCGATGCCGTCCATTGAAGTTACGCTTAATGCTTCACGCGCTTCGATGTCGGTTAAAAAAGCCTCTCTGCTGCTGATTCGATTATTTTCGAATAGCATTTTCGCTAGCTCTTCAAAGACTTCTTTTTTATTATTAGCTTGAAGGTTGCCTTTAATTAAATTGACGTTTGTTAGTTCTGTTATCATTTTTTGACTCATTGGTACTGAAGTAATGAGGCAAATTTAATTAATGTTACGGTTTTCTGAAATAGTAAAAAAAATCCAATAACTATATTTTTGTATCACACAAGCTTAAGTGTGATTTAGCTCTCCAATATATCAATATAAAACTAGGATGAATGAATATCAAAAGCCAATAACGGCGGTTATTGGCTGAACTATAAAATGTAACAGTATGAAGGAAGCTTAATTAGCGTTCACTAACTGTAAGCGCGCACAACACGACCTTCACAATCCAAAGTGACCTGTTTTGCGTAAGCCGGAATGAAAACAGATTGTCCTTTTTCAACCACGCATGTTTCGCCGTTTGCGTGAGTTAGCACAAGCTTGTTATCCAGAGGCATAAGGATTTCTGCGGTTCTTACATCAAGTGTTCGTTGGTTGGCATGCTTTACAATCGCGAATTTGAAATCGTCGACGGGAATTGGGTATTCCAACATGTCGTTGTTTTCGATTGGTGCAAGCAGTAGGGTGTCGAATGGTTTTTCTTCGAAGCGTGTGCATGCAACGAGTTCTTTTACGTCCATATACTTCGGTGTTAAACCTGCGCGTAGTACATTGTCTGAGTTCGCCATGATCTCAAGACCCGTCCCTTTCAAGTACGCGTGTGGCGTTTCTGCATCCAAGAACATCGCTTCGCCTGGTTTCAGCGTGATAACGTTGAGTAGCAAGGGCGCAAACAAACCAATGTCGCCCGGGTATTGCGTTTCTAACTCCAAGATCAGGTTGAACAGAGGTAAGTCGGTGATGCGAGCTTGTGCCAATAGCACCGTCAACGCCATCTCTTTCTGTTCGCCTTCCAGTGACAATAGACCGGAGAAGAAGCTCGCCAATCCTTTGGAAGTTTGATTGTCGATAAGGTCATCCACCAAGCCTTGCAGCTCAGGAATCGCCAGCTCAGAAAAGAAGCTGATGATTTCACTTGTTGGGCGGAAGCCATTCATCGCTTGGTATTCGGTTAGCGCGTAAACCAATTCTGGTTTGTGGTTTGGATCTTTGTAGTTACGGTTTGCAGCGGTTAGGGGAATGCCTTGTTTTTCTTCCAGTGCAAAACCTAGTTCTGCTTGTTGCTTGTTTGGGTGCACCTGAATCGACAGCGCTTTCTCAGCGGCAAGCACTTTAAACAGGTATGGAAGTTCACCAAAACGGTTTGCGACTTCTTCACTCAGAAAAGCATTCATGTCTTGAGCAATCAGTGAAGAGAGTTTGGTCTCCTTGCCGTTTACCATCACCACTGAGCAACCGTTTGGATGCGCGCCCATCCATACTTCTGCTTGTGGTTCGCCCGTTGGGTTTTCAATGCCAAACAGTTGGTTAACAGAAGTAGTACTGCCCCAAGCGTAGTTTTGAATCACGTTGTTCATCAGGAAAAACGTCGGATGCGCAGCTTGAGTTTGAATCGTTTGTGTATCGGACATCGTTAAATCAGACATAGAGTGTCACCATGAGAGAAAATCATGGCTTGGGCGACATTGCCCAAGCCATAGAAGCCATTTGGGGGAGGGGGGATTAAGCAGCTGCTTGCATCATTTTTGCTTTACGTACTTTCTTCAACGTTACACACGTTACTGCGGTAACCGTTGCGCCAGCTGCCATACAAATCAGAGCAAGGACTGGGTGGTTCATCGCGCCAAGTAGAGCGACCACGGGACCGCCGTGAGCAACGCTGTTGGTGATGCCGAATGAGAACGCCATTACTGCCGCCACCATTGAGCCAAGTACGTTTGCAGGAATCACTGACATTGGATCTTGCGCCGCGAATGGAATCGCACCCTCAGAGATTCCCACCAGACCCATTGCACCTGCTGCTTTACCTGCTTCGGTTTCTGATTCTTCGAACAGGTCGAACTTACGACCAAGCGCCGTTGCCAGTGCCATGCCTAGAGGAGCAACAGGGATTGCACACGCCATCGCACCCATAAATTGAGTTTGACCGCTCGCAATCATGCCCACAGAGAATAGGAATGCGACCTTGTTGAATGGACCACCCATATCGAAGCCAGCCATACCACCAAGTACGATACCCAGTAGAACGACGTTACCTGTACTCATGCTAGTGAGTAGCGCAGTCAGACCGTCCATTAGGCTTGCGATTGGCGCGCCGATAACGAAGATGAAAAGACCAGCGATGAATAGCGAACCTGTGATTGGTGCGATCATGATTGGCACCAAAGGTTGGATGAACTTGTGGTAGTTAATCGACGTAATCCACTTCACGAAGTAACCCACAAGCAGACCGGCGATGATGGCACCGATAAAGCCTGTACCAGCGTCTGCGCCATAGAAAGAACCATTATTTGCAATCCAACCACCGATCAAGCCAGGAGCTAGAGCTGGGCGATCAGCAATCGCGTAAGCAATGTAACCGGCAAGGATTGGGATCATCAGCGTAAAGGCAACCACACCGACGTTGAGGATTTGGTTCCACATGCTGCCTTCAGGAATCGCCATACCCGCTTCACTTGGCTGACCGCCTACAGCAAGAGCAAGGGCAATCAACAGACCACCGGTTACGACGAATGGGATCATGTGTGATACGCCATTCATCAAGTAGCGATATAAGTCAGAACGAGCTTGAGAAGCTTTGTCGGCAACCGATGCTTGCGTATTGCCATTGGAATCAGCTTGGTAGGTCGGTGCGTTTAACGCTTCATTAATCAGTCCTTGAGCATCGCGGATTGGGGCTTTTACGTTGGTTTTAACCACGCGTTTTCCCGCAAAGCGGTTCATGTCGACTTGTTTGTCACATGCCACGATGATTGCGTCTGCACGCTCGATTTCTTCTGCGGTTGGGCTGTTTTTCACACCGATTGAACCGTTCGTTTCAACCTTGATTTCGTAGCCCATCGCTGCTGCGCCTTTCTCTAGCGCTTCTGCTGCTAGGTAGGTGTGAGCAACGCCCGCAGGACAACCGGTAACACCAATGATGAAACCTTGGTTTGCTGGAGCATCTGTCACTGGTTGCGGTTCTTCTTTAGCAAGAAGGAGTGCCAGTGCGTCTTGGCTGTTTGCTGCGCCTAAGAACGCATCGATGAAACCATCTTCAATCAGTTTTGAAGACAGTTCTGCAAGTACTTCGATGTGGTGGTTATCGCCACCGTCTGGAGAAGCGATCATGAAGAACAGCTTTGAAGGTAAACCGTCTTCCGCGCCGTACTCGATACCTGATTTGCTTACGCCGATCACAACCGCCGGTTCAATCACAGCGGCGCTTTTCGCGTGTGGAATTGCCACGCCATCTTCAAATCCGGTATTTCCTAATTCTTCACGTGTTTTTATATCTGCAAGAAATTGTGTTTGGTCAGAAATACGACCTTGGGCATGAAGAACGGCAACCAGTTCTTTAAATACGTCTTCTTTTGAAGACGCTTTAAGATCAAGCTTAATTAAGTCTTCATTTATTAGTTTGGTGATCATTGTCGAACCCCTATAAATATAATTTTTATTTCAGGGGTATTTTTAAATTACTGAGAAAAAGACTGTAGTGAAGAAAAAATGCATTTACTGGAGGATTGTAACCGACTAACTATAGTGTGATTTAGATCGTTCACTGGACAAATCTAGCTGCATATCTGTGACATGATGGATAAGAAGCTAAACGATAAGTAAAATGTGGCTTTGCTCCCATTTGAAAAGGGATTGAGTGTTGTTGATAGAGTTTTTGTTACTGGAGATTTGATACGTTAACTGGATTTTTGTAACATTAAAATGGAAGTGTGATTTTGCTCAATAGCACAAAAGTCCAGTCCGGTGTATATCTATAGTAAATAGCATCATTGATGCATATATAGAGTGTGAGACAATGATTTTTCATGATTTAATTTCAGCGGTATTAAATGAAAGAGAGCCATTTCATAATATTTGGTTTGCAGGAGATTTTCATACGCCGCCTGAATTTAGCTATCAAGTTAATTTCCCTCGCCTAGAGTTAGTTCTGGATGGGGAATATATTAATGAAATGGAAAGTCATGATCGAAAAGTAACGCACATCGTTGCTAAAAAAGGCGACGCGATATTTATTCCACCTAACTGTTGGAATAAACCAGACTGGGATACCGATTGCTCAGTGTTAAGTATTTTGTTTGGGCGTCGACAACTTGGGTTAAGTTTGGTGAGCAAACGCAAAGGTGAGGCAAACTTTTACGATATTCAAAAGCATAGCATCCAAACACGCTCAGGATTTGCGATAGATAACATCTTAGAAGCGTTGAGCTCACTGGCTCGTGAGAATACTAAAAAACCAATGGATGAGCTTTTACTGCAAGCATTACTGCAATACGCGAAGACGATGTTGGATGCACCAGTCGAGCAGCAGTCACATAGCCGTGTGCAAGATCTCTATCAAGGGATTTGTATCTACATTCAAGAGAACTTCCATCGCCCAATCACGCGTGACAGCATTGCGTCGAGATTCAGTATTTCCTCGAACCATTTGTCGCGCTTGTTCCGTCAGCAGGGGCACATGACCTTGGCAGACTACATTACTTGGGTACGCGTGGATCGTGCGAAGTTTATGCTCAAGAAATACAACTTCAAACTCAATGACGTGTCAGTGCGCTGTGGATTTAAAGACGTGAACTATTTCTGCCGAGTATTTAAGAACCGCACAGGCAGAACGCCGACGGAATATCGTGGTTCGATTTAAGCCTTCAGTCAGAGTGCGTAAATCATAGAAAAGTTTAGGCGAGCAGCCTCGACATGGCGTACATCAGCAGCGCTTGTAAGTCGACGCTGCTTTTTGTTAGTAGTAGGCGTTCCGCCATTTGATCGGTAAGCAGATTTCGTGTGAGATTAGTGGCCGCAATGATCTGTTCTCGGGTCGGCTTTTCTGGCATCACCAGTGCTATAGCCAGATGAACATCACCCATCTTTGAAGCCCAATCCATCGACTTGTCATTTGCAATAACGGCAATGGAAATATGGTCAACACCTGAAAACATCACATGCGGTAGAGCGATCCCCGGAGTCACGCAAGTTGATGAACGTTCTTCACGTTTAATAAAAGCAAGGATCAGTTCGTCAGGATGAATAGGGTGGATCAGTTGAGCTAATCCTTTAAGACATTCAAACTTGGTGAGCTCGGTATGTGCTTTGGCGTAGTGCCATTTGATTTCACAAGGTGGGCAAATTTGCGGTAAACGCTCGGCCAGTTGGCTAGAAAACTCATAGTTGATATGAGATCCCACCACCGTAAAGTGTTCAGCAATCATGTCTTTGATGACGAAGCAGGCCAGCTCTGCGTCAATGCCAATCGCTGTGATTTGACACAAATCACCTTGTTGTAGACCTGCTTGCAAAATCGCCACGGACTTGGTGAGTTCCGCAACACGATTTTGCGTTACATTAATGATATGTAAGGTACTTTTGAACTTCTTTGCCACTCGATTGAGTGGCTGAGCAAGGTGCGCACTGGCATTTGCATTATCGACGAAAAAGGTGATTTGGTATTCGTTCATCTGCAAATTTAGTCGCGGCAGTGGACGAGGAATACTTTGTCGACGTTTAGCAAAACCTCTTCAATGGGGATTTGAATTTTGCGCGTCCCTTCGAATCGGCCAGGTTGTTCTATCTCAATATCCGACACAATCAAAACCCGATCCGCTTGAGCGATATCGTGAGGAGTGAGCTGATTTTCTATCCCCATCGCACCTTGCGTTTCTACTTTAATTTGCACGTTATGTTTTGGCGCAGCTTTCATTAGTGCATCTGCCGCCATATAAGTATGAGCGATGCCTGTAGGGCATGCTGTCACCGCTACGATTTTCATGTTCTATCCATTTTATTTTTTGTGGATATTAGCACAGCCACCGCAGATTTAATTGATTTGAGCTGGATTAACGCAAGAGCTCTATCACAGTTTGAATCTCATGTTACATTAATCCAGTTAATGCACTTTTAGTCCTATATATCAAAGGGTAGGCACTGGTTAATCTATGCCCAAATAAAATGAGTAGGAACGCATACGAGCCAGGGGATCCTGTATCTCAAACTCACTTGGGTATATATTCGAGCGTGAATATTGGAAGGTAAAACAATGGACATCACAAACCTAATTGAGCTGGAAACGATATGTTTAGATCTAAAAGCTCAAACCAAAGATGAAGCGCTCAAAGAGCTGGTCGAGATGCTAGAGGCCGCCGGCAAACTCAATAGTCAAAGCCAGTTCTTGGCAGATATCTGGAAACGAGAAGAGATCGGTAACACAGGATTTGATGATGGTATTGCGATCCCTCATGCCAAAAGTGATGCTGTAGCGAAACCGGCTGTCGCGGTCGGGATCAGCCGTAATGGGATTGATTATGGCACCGAAGATGGCGAGCTGTCCGATGTGTTTTTCATGCTGGCGTCTCCAGATGGTGATGATCATCATCACATTGAAGTATTGGCACAAATTTCCACCAAAATTATCGAAGACGGCTTTGTTGAAAAGCTCAAACAGGCTCAATCGCGAGAAGAAGCGCTTGAGATGCTGACTGATATTCAAACCCAATCCAATGAATTTCTCCCAACTTCTTTAGAATTTGCATCAGAACCCCTGAGCCCTTGGGCGCAAAAACTTGGTCGCATTAAAGAGCACTTGCTGTTTGGCACATCCCACATGATCCCGTTTATCGTTGCGGGCGGTGTGTTGTTGTCGTTGTCGGTGATGATCTCTGGTCACGGTGGTGTACCACAAGAGGGCATTTTGGCCGATATTGCTCAAATGGGGATTGCTGGCCTGACATTGTTTACTGCCGTTCTTGGCGGTTACATTGCTTATTCCATTGCCGACAAGCCGGGCCTTGCGCCGGGTATGATTGGATCTTGGATTGCGGTCAGTCATTACAATACGGGTTTTTTAGGTGCAATTGTGGTCGGCTTTTTTGCTGGCTTTGTCGTTTGGCTATTAAAGAAAATTCAGCTACCAGACAGCATGAGTTCGCTTGGCTCGATTTTTATTTATCCGCTAGTGGGGACGTTTGTTACTTGCGGCGCGGTGATGTGGGTGATAGGCGCTCCGATTGCCAGCGCAATGACCACCATGAACGAGGTGCTGACGGGCATGGCGGGCTCAGGCAAAGTGATGCTCGGAACTGTGCTTGGGGCCATGACCGCGTTTGATATGGGCGGCCCAATTAACAAAGTGGCGACGTTGTTTGCTCAAACCCAAGTGAACACGCAACCATGGTTGATGGGCGGGGTCGGTATTGCGATTTGTACGCCGCCATTGGGTATGGCACTAGCCACGTTTTTGGCGCCGAGTAAATTTAAGCGAGATGAACGCGAAGCGGGGAAAGCCGCAGGTATTATGGGGATGATCGGCATCAGCGAAGGTGCGATTCCTTTTGCCGCTGGCGACCCTGCACGAGTGTTACCCGCTATTGTGGCGGGTGGCATTGTCGGTAACGTGATTGGCTTTATGTTCCACGTAATGAACCATGCACCGTGGGGCGGTTGGATTGTTCTCCCTGTTGTGGATGGAAAAATTGGTTACATCATCGGCACGATTGCTGGTTCTGTTACCACCGCGTTGATCGTGATTGCACTAAAGAAAACCGTCACAGAAGATGAGAGCTACAAAGGTCATTCTCAAGTATATGGTTCTGTTCAAGGCGAAGGTGAGGCGGATGTTTTGGCGGTTACATCTTGTCCATCAGGTGTGGCACATACGTTCTTAGCGGCGAAGTCATTGGAAAAAGCAGCTTGTGCACTCGGCATTAAGATTAAAGTCGAAACCCAAGGGGCGAATGGCGTCATCAACCGAATTACCGAGAAAGACATCAAGAAAGCGAAGTTTGTGATCTTTGCTCATGATGTCGCGATCAAAGAACCGGAACGTTTTCGAAAAGTAAAAGTGTTGGATGTCAGTACTAAGGATGCCTTGCTTCATCCCATTGCTTTATTGCAAAACAAGAATGAATAGCTATCTTTTAGTTAGCACTTTCTTCGTTAAATTTACTATATATTTGGTCGACTAAGTCGGTAAACTGGCTCCAATTTGGACTATCGAGCACTACCTCAGAGTAGTACGATCTTGAAACCAGTTTGGCCATGGATGACATCTCTAATCAACCGTGGTTCTCTCACTTTCTGGATTGATGAAGAAGCCATTCGCAAGTGGAAGTAGAATAAGCAAGGTAAACGTGGTAAACCTTGTCAGTTCAGAGGTTTAGCCATTATCACTGTGCTTATAGTGAAACGAGTTTTCTCAATACCGTTGAGAACATTGCAAGGGTTTATCGATTCTGTTTTTTTCATTGGCTAACGTCCCTATAGCCTGTCCACATTACAGTTGTATCAGTCGAAGAGCTAAGCAAGTCGAGGTTTTATTTAAACCAAAGACTAGATGTGTAATATATCATCTAGCCCTCGATGCGGCAGGTCTCAAGGTCTATGGTGAAGGTAAACGGAAGGTCAAGAAGCATGGACTGGCGGGAAGTGTAGAGTCTGGAGAAAATGGCATTGAGCTATCGATACCAGCACTTACGAAATCGTTGCGGCAGAACTGATTTTATCTAATGTTACCTATGCAGAAGTCCTCCCTTACTTGCTCAAGCAAACAAGTCGTAAAATCATAGCGATATTAGGTGATGGCGCTTATGACACAGGGGATTGTCACGATGTCATACGTATCCAAGTGTAAGTGGAAAAAAACGATACGGCTACCATAAACGCTCACTATCAGAGACAGCAATGTATCGAGTGAAGAAGTTGTTAGTTGAGCGGTTAAGCCAGAGAAACTACAATGCTCAGGTTGATGAAACTTACGCCATGATTAAAGAGTTGAACAAACTTACAGGGTTTGGTATGCCTGAAACTCAGTGTGCTGTATAAGAATTGCTCAACTTCAGGCAGTTTGGTGCTCTGACCGAATTACGCAACAAAGACCCGCTTGGTTCTAAAAGCACTCGTCTGGACTACCGATGTGAAGAATATGAAGAGTTAGCTAAAACAGAATCAAATAAATTTAACCGAGGAGAGAAAATGAATCGAGATATAGGCTTATAGGTTTCGCCTAGCTATTTAACAAAGTATTTAATATTGATTCGAAACACGTGGCATTACCAGTTAAAATTGAGTTTAGTGTTTACGGTGCAATGGATTTGTTCTGATCCATTGATACTGAATACTCTCGTAAGGGACTTTTTCCATACTTTTAGTCATTACGCTTGGCGTTGGTGCAATGCTATGGAATCACCATATCAGCACGTTAGAAGCCTGGACTTTGATTGGTGGATTCATGCTTTTGATTGGTTGGTCAATCTGGAGCGCACTACGCTCAAAGGGAGACTACTTAGAGCAATAGATGGGCTACGAACTGTCTAGCCAACGTATGTCACAGAAGTCTTCCATTTTCTGGCTGTTTACAGGGTTAGTGTTACTGATTATCAGCTCGCGCATTTTGGTGTGGGGAGCTGTGGAAATCCCACAACAACTCGGTGTCAGCGATTTATTGATTGGCCTAACTATTGTGACCTTAGGAACGTCGTTACCCTAATTAGCGGCATCTATAGTGGCGGCTCGTAAAGGCGAGCATGATATAGCTGTGGGTAATGTGGTAGGCTCAAATATGTTTAACTCCTTAGCAGTCATCGGTATTGCGGGCACCATTACACCTATTGCCAATATTGGTGCTGAAGTCTTCTGGCGTGACTGGACATCGATGCTTTTTGTCACGGGATTACTGTTGTTGACCGCTGCTCGTTTTGGCAAATCACAGACAATTTCTCTCAGTGAGGGCGTTGTTCTGTTGGTGTGTTATTTGGGATACAACAGTTATCTAATCTATGGAGCGCTTTAATACATAAATATTGAACAGTGAACTTATTGAGTCACGCAGTAACTATGGAACACATTACGGTTTTTTATGATACGCATTAGGCACTCGTTGTGCTGATCTTGCAAAATACGCTCTTGACAATTTTATCTTGGCTTATGTGGTATCCAAGCTCGTCAACCTCGGGATATTTAAAAAGACAGACAAAGTCAGTGGTGGAGATGAAATTATCGCTCGCTGTCTCAAGTGGCTTCTTATGCGGTTTGTTTAGTCGCACTTGTAGATGTTGCCAGTTTGGTAGCTTTAGTGGGGGCAGCGGGTTTAGCGATTGGTTTGGCTCTGAAAGGCACCCTGAGCAACACTGCCGCAGGTACCATGATTTTATTTCTGAAGCCGAACAAAAAAGGTGGGTTTGTTGAATTCGGAAGCTGCTCAGGTAGCTTGGTTGATATTGGTTTATTCACTCCCGTGTTTTAGACGGCAGATGGCCTTTACATTTCTAGTTAGTACAGTGTTATTTGGAGCTCAACTGTTTGTAATTTTAGTCATAGCAACAAACGTCGTATGTATATCATGGTTGGTATCTCTTACCAATATTTAGTCGAGGTCGGGTTGAATGTACTTAAAGAACTGGCGTTATCCCAAGCGCATATTATTAAAGATCCTGAGTCTCAAGTAATTGTTCGCATGCTGGCTGATAGTTAGATTGGCCTCCAGCTTTGCGTCTGACGTCCAACGGATAAATACTGAGAAACCTATTGGTCGGTGCAGAAGCAAGTGAAGCTAAATATCAATACGGCTGGGTTAGCTATATTCCTTTTCCCGCAGAGAAATCTTTACATGAAGTGGTTGTACAGTAATACTGAAGGTAACTTTCTTACCTATGGTTTTTTAGTAAACTGTCGGGTTCACAAAAATATCAACTTATGGTTCCTTTAAGTGATATCAACAAATGGTTGCTTTTTGAGTAAGCTATTGAAGTGAAAGAAATCGTAGATATCACTTTATGGTTGTTTCGATAGGAGGTTTGAATCATTATGAGCCGTAAGTAGCGCTCTTTTTGTCTCAGTTTTCTTAGCGGCGATGTATTCGTGTATACATGCAACGGTTTTTAGAGATAGGTTGGAATATTAGTCGAAATTTGAAACTGTAAACGCGTTTTTGGGACTAGAATTAAGTGTCATGAAGATAATATTTGTCATTATCTTCAAATTCTTGTGAAGAAAGAACCAGTTTGGAAACCAGCTTAATGAGTATATACCAGGTAAGAAACCTCAATCGTTACTTTAAAGTTCTTGAGCATGATCCGTATCAGAGGGCCATAGATGCGGGCGATGATGACCTGTTGAATAGGCTTTTCAATGAGCCAGTAAGAGCAGAGGGCTTGTCTGATGTTTGGGTAGAAGAGAGTGTTCAATTTACGGCTCACTACAAGACATCGGTAAAAAAACCTGACATATCTGTTTGGGGAACGTGTTTAGTGCTGACGCTGCGAGCGGCTGAAGTGCTTAAACCATACATTGAAACAGATGGTGAGTTTTTACCTATAGTGATTGATGGTGAGAAGTTTCAGGTTTTCAATGTCATGAGTTTTGGAGAAGAAGACCAGGAAAATACGAAACACGAGTATATTGATGAGCATCCGGTTGGCTTGAAGTCGCTTAAGTTCATCGAGTTGAGCGTTGCAGATAAGTACGTTTTCAAGTCGTTGATGGAAGGATGTGCGTTGCTTTATTGCGATGACAAGCTAAAGAACTTGTGTAATGAGCATGACCTGCGTGGTGTCGAATTCGATCTCGATCTACTAGATGTGTTCGACTACTAGTATACTAGTAAGCCGTTTCATTTTTATTGTCTCGTAGTTACCAATTGATTTTTTCTATGACTACTTAGTAATACTAGTTATGAGTTTCTTTTATGTAATAACGTTTATGGTTGAATTTCTGAGTTTGAAACGTGATGTCACAAAGTATCAATTCATGGGTATGTAAATAAAGATTAGAATCATTAAGAGCCGCATGTAGCGGCTCTTTTTGATCCTGAAATTGGTTAGTGGCGACAGACTACGAAGCGTTCAGAGGGTTGCGAGGACTCGCTTCAGATAAATGAAGAAAGAGCGAATCGAAGTGGCTGTTGTTACCTATTTGACTGCTCATACCGTTGCCATTCCGCTGTTAACTCTGCTTTTTCTTTTCTCGCTGCAATCAGCATTTCTATATTTACGTCAGTGTTTGGGTGCCTTTGAATGTATCGCTCGTAATCAACCGGAACACCATTGATGTGCAGTTCAAGATGTAAATGCGGCCCTGTTGTTCTTCCTGTGTTACCCGTTTTCCCTATCACTTGTCCTCGGCTGATCTTCTCTCCAACATGGACGTTGCGCTGAGATAAGTGTAGGTAGCGTGATACAGAGCCATTTGTGTGGCGGATATTAATGTAGTTGCCTGCAAAACGGTTGTAGCGGGACTTTAAAACGATGCCATCAGCAATACTACGAATCGGTGTACCTACAGGTGTGGCATAATCAGTGCCTAAGTGCGGAGTCGTTATATTGGTCACTGGATGTGTTCGCTTTAAGTCATAGTCAGAGCTCACTCTGTAGTTTTTATCAAAGGGTGAAGAAAACATGAACTGATTATTTATCGACACACCATGCTCATCAAATACGTTACCGTGACCATCATTGATAATAAATAAATCAGTTTTACTGCCTAAATAGTAAAAAGAACTAATGTAAGTTTCATTTTTACTATTTAATTTAGTTCTTAAGATAAAGTTATCACCTCTTTTAATAGAGTCAATAATATTAAACTTGCTTTTGATAAGTGCTAATAGCAAGTTGATCTCTTTTTGACTCACTCCTGATTTTAATAATGAAGCGACAAAAGAGTATTCAACAACACCGGTAGTGATTTTTTGCCTACGAGTCTTCTTTTTAATTGATGGCTGCACATTCTCACTTTCGAATTCTAAAGGCTTGATGGTAGGTAGCCTATCAACAGGAGTGAGTAAGTAGTGAGAAAGCGATACGCTAATCAATATGATTAACGCAGTAGTGATAAGGGCTACGGTAGGAGCTTGCACACTTCTTTTTATTATTAAAATAGTCATTAGTTTTGTTGGTTTATCAATACTGACAGTTGTGCGTAGAGTATAATATTTTAAATAAAAACTAGCATTAAAGCATGAGTAATTCCTCTGTTTTAACTAAGTTAATAATTATAGGATGTAAAAATAATTTTAATAATTCAGTCAAAGTGACGGTTGGCTTGGTGTTTATGCCTATTTTGTTGGTGTTAATGTCACGTTGAGAAAATATTTTTCAATAATATAATCTCGGGAAAATATATTTTGCCAAATTACTATGTTCGCTAAAAATACGCTGAAATTAACATTAGGTCTTACGCTTACATCTCTTTTATTGAGTGCATGTGGTGGTGGTGATGGAGGAGACAACACACCTCCAGCTAGAAGCAAAGGAAGCATTTCCGGTATGGTGTTTGACGCCCCAGTCAATGGCGCCAAGATTGAGGTTTTCGAGTTCAAAAATGGAAACTTAGGTCGGAAGTTGGCTAACACGACGTCTGATGCCTTCGGAAACTATCTGCTAGAGTTTGAATCGTCGTCAATGCCTCTTTTTGTTGTTGCAAAAGAGGGGAGTTATACCGATCCGTTTACAAATGAAACGGTATCTGTGAGCAATGCGAAGACACTTAAATTTGAAGGTGTTGTGAACTTTAAAGAGGGGAGTGAGCAAAAGTTAATGCTTACTCCGCTGTCGAACTTGGCAGCAGGCTTGGCAAAGTACAAAATTTCTCAGGGGGCCACAGATGAAAGTGCCTTTTCAACCGCTTTGGGTAGTATCAATAGCATGTATGGTTTTGACGTAAATGAGACCAAACCTATTGATATTACCAAAGGTGGGCAAAGCAGTTTTGCTAGTGCTGGGCATCAATACGGTGCTTTATTAACAGCATACTCGTCTTACTCTTACGATCTTATAAAAAAATACGGCAACAGCGATAACGTCTACACTTCGATGCACTTCGCTGACATCCAATATCGGGATGTTATTGCAGATGGTGTTCTTGATGGTCTTGAAGTGAGCAAGACTTCAGGAGCAGTGACTCCCCTCAGCTTTGGACAGAAAAAGATAAACAGCGACGTTTACACACGTGACTTATCTCAGCACGTTTTGATCGTGGTAAACGACCCAAGTATCAATATTTCTGGTACTGATGCTGCCGACTATGTCGACTTTAGTAAGAAGCTTAATGACTTAGGTACATATGGCAGTACAGATGGCATCATTCCACCGCGAGATGGGACGGAGATTGATACCACAGCGCCTATCGTGACACGCATTGACCGTGATGTACTTGCAGGCACCGATAAAGTTGACCTAAAAATTGTTGATGATATCGGTGTAGAAGACGTATCCGCCTTTATTCAGTATCAGATTAATGGCTCTTGGTCTGGTGAATTTCAATGTAACGACATACAAGATTTTGGAAGCACATTCTGTTCGGTTGAATTTGATGATTTTGAAGTTGGCCTTCGAGAGACCAACGTTAAAGTTAACATTAATACTAAAGAGATCGATAGTGTAGATATGAACCCTGCCACAGGGCTCTCAAACGTAACAGCAGCACGGTTAGTCTTATATACAGCGGATGTACTGGGTAATGAGTTAATTCCAGGCAGCCATTCGGGTCTTCATATCAACTTTGAATGGGATAACGATGCGCCTGTTATCGATATTACATCGGCGAGTGCAATTAATAACCAACTTAAAGAATACGTTCTGAAAGGGGTTGTAAAAGAAAGCTCGCAAGAGATTAGTTCTGTCAGTATTTCATTTAAAGATGGCTTACATGAGGGCGTCACATGTTCTCCTGTCACTGTAGAGTCTGGAAATGCTTGTGAGTTTAGTAAGGCTTACCCAACTGATGAATTCCTATCTACGACGGTCTTTGAGGTTCGAGCGAAGGATAGCAAAGGCAATACGGGCTCTGCGCAGCATGCAGTAAGTCGTGACGATCAAGCGCCAGCACAGACGATAACCTATCCTGAAGGTACGTCAATGACGTACGTAAATGTGGGTTTAGATGGTGAACGAACCACTTACGATGGTATCTACTCTCAAGATACGTACACCCCAGACAATGTTCAAGCAAGCCGCGATTTCCTGAAGATTGACTATGCGTACGCAAGTTTAGGGATTCAGAGCTCATTAAAAGGGATAGATTTTAGTAACTTCAACGCTAATTTATTGAAAGAGAATAAAATCCCTTATGTTCGTGTGAAAGTATCAGACGTAAATACCGATACGGTTTTAGGCTCCAACGCTAATAAGCTAAAGCTCGTCGTCAAGTACTACGTAAGCCAAAACAACGATAACAACTACTCACTTCAGCAAGTTATTGACACAACCGCATCAGATGACGATTACATCGCAAAAATTCCGCACGAAACGCTGTTAGATAGCAATGGGCGAGTAGAGGATGTCATCTATTACATTCCTTTTGTAAGAGATATTTTGGGTGACAGCTTTAAATCGGTATCAGAAAACAGTAGTCAAAAGTTAGTCATTCAAACCGTCGATGAGTCTGATAACGAAAGCACTCCAAGAGAAGTATATTTTAGAAGTAGCTTTGACCTACCAACCATAAAAGTGGTGACACCATTTATTGGTGCGCGAGCTCAACTTGAAGGGTTGAGCCCAAGTGGTGAATTCACTTCACTTGCAAGTTGTACCACTATCCAGCAACTGGAAAGTGACCAGTCTATGGCTCTTGACGTAGCGAGCTGTGAAACCACAACTGACGTAGTGAATTATGATTTCATGCGTGTTCGTTTAATTGGTATCGAAGGTAGTGAGCCATACTATTACCAATGGAAAAGAGATCCAGGGACCAAGAAAGTAACGGTTGACTTAAACAAGGCCAATATTGGTGTGTATTTTAAGCTCAACGGTTCTCAAACTTACTATATTACTGAACTATCGACATATCAGACTGGTTTGTTTGATTTCCAGTGGGATCAAGTGACAGCGGGAGAGAAAACTTCAGAACGTGCGATTCAAATTCTTGATGAGGTGCGCTACGCGTTATCAGGTACGAATAACAACTCATTCTTTGGGTTTGATCCAACGGTTGTGTCTTATGCAACCAATGAAATGCTTACGACTAAAGCGATTCCAGACAAGCCATCAAATGACTATCTACACCGATTCCTTGTTGAAGCAATTGATAGTATTGCCGAGAGAATGCCAAGAAATAACTCATTAGATTTTGCATCTGCTATTTACGATGATTTTAGCTACGATGGAAAAGCAAATGGTATAGGGGCCGGAGGAAGTCAAGTTACGCTCGATTCTTACACGTTTGGCGCTGAAACTTACCGAAAAGATCTGGCGCAATCCTATTATGAAATCATGGCGAGCAAATACGGTATTGAGACCAATATCGCGCAGCTCTATGCTGATGATATTTCGATGGCTAATCCTGACTTAAATGGTAAGAACATTTTTGATACAGAGGGTAGCAGTATCGATACCTTGCCGCCGCAGCCAAAATTAACCATTGAAAGCGGTAGAGAGACGATGGTTGGTAATAGGCTTTATATCGCTGGCGAGGTTGTTTCTAAAATTGTCCTAGACGATCCTTCTGGTATTGTAGGAACCGACGCTTACGGTCCGAAGTTTAGCACGATGTGGTATCAAGCTAATGAGCCAAATATCGAAATACCACTGGACATCAACATCGTAGAAAACTCAGACAGCAGCAATGCTTATCGAAAAGAGTACTTCTTCACCCTTAACTCCCAGTCTAGTGAACTAAAAGATATTATAGAGTTTGCCGTGGAGACCAGTGCTATGGACCCACATGGCAATGCGTATGGTTACAATGGTAAATCTCCGTTTATAGAATCGGTGTTTATTGATAACGACTTCCCTAAGGCCAGTTACCTTCCACCGAATGATGTCGATGGTAAACCTGTAGAAAACGGTATTTATTTAAATGCGAACAATACTCATGAATTAACCTTCAAGGTTGAGGATATTGTTGGTGATAAGCTTGCCTCGAGGGGCCTTGTTTTCTACCAGCAAACCGGTGAAAAAGTAACATATACACCAGAAAACTTTGCAAGTAACTCGAAAGACGCGTTTAAAGTCAAACTATGTACGGGCGAGATTTGTTCAAATCAAGGCTCTACGATTTATCCTGGTGATGGAGATTGGTTAGTTGTTGCAGCAGCAGAGGACAACTTAGGTAACTCCGTTTCAGAGTTAACTAGCACCGCTCCGAGATTCAATATTCGTATCGACTCTGAAGCCCCTATTGTAAAAAGTGAGCAGGTTCAAAGCCGTTTAGGTGGTAATAACCAATGGACACCTGTCATTGATTGGGGGACGTTAAGCTCTGGCAATAACGTAAAAATAGATTTGCGCCGCGGATCTGGTCAGGCTCTGACATTAGAAAGCTGTGACCCTCTAACAGAGGCGTGTGACGTACCATACCTAGTTGGTGAACAGCCTGACGTCAAAGTCCAACTGGTTTCAAAAGCATTTGATTACGATGAATGGAATGAATTTTACGTCACTGCGACGGACAACGCTTACCCTGCCAATGTCAGTACAACAGGGAAATTCACATTCCAAGTCGATAACAAAGGCCCTGAAATCATCCTAAATACACCTTGGGTTGAAGACACATTGTCCAAAGAGAACTATGTCATAGGGCGTGAGTTCAACGTGCGATTTAAATCCGTAATAGACGATTCAGACCTTGAGCAAGTCTCGCTGTATCAAAGTGGTAAAGATTCGCCAATTAAGACAATTGTGCCAACGGATTCATCTAAAGAGTTTGTCATGTCTCTTATCAAGAGTGACACAGATAAAATAGACATTTCTGAAGATGAAAAAACAACGTCATTGTATGTAAAAGCAACCGATATTTATGGTTTTGAGTCTAGTTCTAACACGCACAAGGTTATTCTTGATCGTGATGGACCAACATTAGGATTAAGTGGTTTCAATGCGAATGACTACTACTTAGGTAACTATGTCTTTGACCTAACGGCGCTAGACCTAAATGCAAACGGTGATGTTTCAATTAATGGCGTAAATCGAGAAAGCCTAGAGTATTGGACGTTTAGCGATCTGGAACCATTACCTGGCTCTCCCGGTACAAAAATCAATGAGGATCTCAAAGTGAGCCTTGGTGATTTAGGTACGGGTACACACAAGGTTCGTTTAAAAGGGTCTGATGTTCGTGGCAACACAACCTTAACCAGTGATGAGCAAGATTTTACCGTCAAAGTGTACAACTCAATCCCGCAGGTGACGCTGGCGATGAGTTACACGGATGGAACGCCAATTACAAACAACACCATCTATCAAGATGGGAATATCGTACTTACGCTTGATATTGTTGATGATAGTGGCGTTGATCGAATTGACTCAACGTATAGATTCTCTGGAGAGCAAAACGGGACTAACTTTACGTTCTCAGAAACCGCAGATGGCACTTGGACTGCAACGTTGCTTTCTACACAAATTGCCAAAGATGGTAATTATGAACTTGATATCAAAGTTTATAACAAAGTTCGTTACCTTGATGAAAAAGACCGAAAGGTTGGAAAAGTAAACCAAACCTTTAGCGTACAGCGTGAAGGCGTGGTTCTAACGGTTGAAAGCCCGCTGGACTTCCAAAATTACTTATCTGATGGTGTTCTTGATGTCACCTTTACTACATTGAGTGCGGTCAAAGCCAAAACGTTAGAGTGTTGGGTTCGTGAAGAATACAACTCTCTGGATACGCCACCAACTAATGAGCAACCAACTTCTGGTGTTATCAACGTATCGCAAGAACCTTACAGTTGTAGTGTCAATGTTGGGCAAAACATGACCAAAGCACCTGTTACTTTGATCACTAAAACCTTGGGTACAAATGGGCGTGAAACGATCAACAAGTTCAATTTCTCGATGGTGGATATTGATGCACCGACAGTCGTAGATGGTAACTCATACAGTTTTAAAGGAAGTGATGTTTGGTTTGATGAAGCTTTGAAGAAGAAGATGCTCACATTTGAGCTCTCTTTCAATGATGCTTTATCAGGCGTGAATACCGAAAGTTCAGATGAATATCCAAAGTTGGTTCGTAATCTTGGCAACAAAGCTTATACACCAACGACTTGTGCCAAAGGTGTTGGAAATATCAAGTGTACGTATTCTGAATCCTATGCCGATATTATTGATGGCCTGAGTACAACTCAAGAATACAAAATCAAGAACTTATCTGATTTAGCAGGAAACTTGACGCCAGAGCACGATCTACTGCTTGAATTACCTAAAGGTTCGGTAGTCGTTGAAATTACTGATCCGGTTGGAAACACAACCATTAATGGTCAGCAGCTTGTCGCCAAATTCAGAATTAAGCTGTATGAAAACTCTAGACTAGACAATGTGATGGCCAGGTTTGGAACGGAATCCTACAACTATAAAGATAATCCGGAGAAGTTTGCACAATTAGAGGTGTGTGCAGATGATCCAACCTACAAGTGTTCAACATTTACAAGTGAACTTCCTAGCGATGCGGATGGAAAAACGATCAGGACAACGATTACCGCAACGGATGTGTGGTCGAGAGTCGGTGAAGCGGCCGTTGATATTAAAGTTGACAACACACCTCCAAGTGTTGGCGATGAGATTATCGTAACCGAATCGCCAACAAATCCTGATAATGTTCGTTTTCGTTTTGACATAACGGACACTGGTAGCAGCCTGGCAAAAGTAAACTACTCGGTTTTAAACCCGAGTTATCAAGAAGAAAGAGTAGAGGATGGGAATGGTTCATCTACGTACTTTGAACTATCAAAATCTCAGCTAGAGGGGCGTGGTTCAATCACGGTTGATATCAAAGCGACAGATAGCGTCGGACTGTATTCTGATATCAGAAAAGTCATTGATATTAGTGTTCCTAAAGTCACAGTTGATTTCGATGGAATTACGAGTTTGCAGGGTGGGAAACTGTTTTTAACCAAGGCGAGCCAGCCGTTTACGGTATCTACGGTGGAAGGAGAAAGAGTGAAAGCTTCACAATATTCTGTGGAGCTTATTCCAAGCCTCGGTGATTCCTTGCGTTACTCAGGTGATGTTATCTCATCTAGTGGTAATGGAATGATGAACTTTGCCGTCGATAACCAAGGGGCATATACCCTTAAGGTGACGGTGACGGACTCAGTTGGAAGAGAGAATACAAGCTTTGAATTACTAGGCAAAAGTTATGATGGACAAGTGATCGAGTCTATTGTTGATTATGACGCTCCAAGTATTTCGGGCTTAAGTGCTAATCAAACCTCTAAGGTGCCGACAAACGATAAGTATCAACTAGAAATTAGTGCATACATTACAGATAAAAATTTAAATCTCGTCACGTCAAAAGCGGTGAGTGGTGGTAGCACAGTGGCTCCTCAAGCGATTACTGAGCCGACAACCGAAGCGGGGCCTTATGTCATAAGCTATTTGTTACCGAAAGGCGATCATACGATCACGGTGGCAGCAACAGACAAGGTGGATAACAAGAGTGAAAGTTCTATTGACGCGCATGTGGAAGCGGCAACCGTTCCCGGGCTAAGTATCTCTACCGCCTCAAGCGCCCCTCTTTTTGGAGGCGAAGAGATTACGCTTGCGTTTAACTTTACAGAAGAAGTTACGAACTTTGATATCTCAGATGTCCATCTTGTCGCTAGTGATAACGGCGCAACAGGAACGTTAAAGCAAGATACGTGGTCCACTTCAGACAACGTTACGTGGACGGTTAATTACATCAGTCCAGAAAAGCAAGATAAAAACATAACAATACAGGTAGAGGACGATAGCTACCAAAGTACCAACACCATTCCTGGAAAAGGAAGCAGCTTAAGTATCGCGGTTGAAGGAACCTTACCAAAACTAACCAATGTGACATTTAACCCCGAGCATCAGAGTGCGGGTCAAAGCGTGAATGTATCGCTTGAGTTTGACAAAGAGATCCAAGAGGCGACCGCTACGCTTGGCGGCAATCGCATTAGTTCTCTGTCAGCAACGGCAGATAAAAAGGTCTGGGTTGGTGATGTACAAGTTCCGAGCACCGCGCTGTTAAGTGTCGACTTGGTTGTTAGTCAATTTAAAGATTTGACTGGCAACATAGGTGAGGATAACACCGCTCACGAATTACCGATCACGCCAACCTTAGCCATCACGCCAGTGGGCAATGTGGATGAAACGCATGCCGCCACGCTACAATTCGAAGGCACGTCGACACGTTTTGACGGTCA